>JBHEPC010000216.1:0-20100 GCA_046260475.1 Candidatus Krumholzibacteriia bacterium
GTCTACGGGGGCCGCGGCAGCCTGGCCGGCACGATCGACCTGGCCGATCCGCGGGCCGGGAGCCTGGACCTGGAACTGGCCGTCCGGGACGCCCGGGCCGAGCAGTATTTTGCGGCTTCGACGCTGCCGGGACGGTTCACCCGCCTGGCCTCGGCCCTCAGCGGCGCCCTGGACGCGACCCTCACCCTGAAGGGAGCCCTGGACGACACCCTGGGCCTGAACCTGCAGACCCTCACCAGCGTCGGCCAGGTCGTCCTGCGCGAGGCCCGGCTCACCGGCCTGCCCCTGCAACAGAAGCTGGTGTCCCTGCTGGAGGCGCCGCAGCTGCAGGACCTGGCGATCCGGGACCTGCTGCAGAAGTTCCGCGTCGAGGGCGGGCGCCTGAGCGTGGACGACCTGGAGCTCCAGGCCGGGCCGGTGGGCATCCGCGCCTCCGGCTGGCAGAACCTGGCCGGCGAGCTGTCCGCCCGCCTGGACCTGACCCTGCCGCCCGAGTACGCCCAGGGGCTGCGCCGGCAGCTGCCGGCCCAGATGGCCGACCTGCTGCTGGACGCCGGGGGCACGGCGGTCACCCTGCCGGTCGCCGTCTCGGGCACGGCCGCCGACCCGTCCGTCCGCCTGGACACGGACCAGCTGGCGGCCGCGGCCCGCAGCCGCGCCGAGGCCAAGCTCGGCCGGGAGACCGACCGCCTGCGCGACCAGGCCATCGAGGACGCCGGCAGCAAGCTGCAGGACCTGCTGGGGGTCGGGGCCGACTCGGCGGCCGCCGGCGCCGATTCCACGAAGCCACAGACTCTCGAGGACGCGGGCAAGTCGCTGCTGGACCGGCTGAAGAAGAAGGGCGGGGGCGGGTAGGTGGCGGCCCGCGTGCGCCCAGCTCGTCCCGCGCCGACGGTATGGCGTGCGGCCGCCCTCGCGGCCGCCGTGCTGGCGACGACGGCTGCCGGGCCCTCGGCCGGGGATCGACCCATGATCGACTTCGCCATTGCCGACCCCGCCGCCTGGCTGCCCGTCCACGACGGCGTCATGGGCGGCCTCTCGAACGGCGCGCTCACGGTCACGGCCGCGGGCACGGGACTCTTCGCCGGCGAGGTCTCCCTGGCCAACAACGGCGGCTTCGCCAGCGTGCGCACGGTGCTCGGCGACCACGAGCTGGGCGCGGCCGGCGGCCTCGTGCTGAGGGTCCGCGGTGACGGCCGCCCCTACCGCGTGCGGCTGCGCACCGACCAGGGGTTCGACGGCGTCGCCTACCAGGCCGGTTTTTCCACCACGGCCGGCCGGTGGTTGGAGGTCTTCTGCCCGTTCACGGACTTCGTGCCGGTCTTCCGCGGCCGTCCGGTGCCCGCTGCCCCGCCCCTGGACCCGGCCGCGGTGCGCCAACTGGGCCTGATGATCGCCGACAAGCAGGCCGGGCCGTTCGCCCTGGAGATCGCCTGGATCCGGGCCCGACCCGGCGGCACCGAAGGGGCACCCGGCCCCGCGGCCGGCCGTTGACGGGAAGGCAAAGACGACACCCCAGGTTGGAATTTGCGTTCCCGCCCCCCTTTGCCTATCTTCCCGCCTCGCCACGTCTGCGGGAGCTGGATCCATGCCTGCGCGGACGTGTCTTTTTGTAGGCTGCACACCTGTTTGAAAACGGGCGGTCATTCCGCCCCGACGAGGGAACGAGGCATGAGCGTAGACCTGAGCCGGATCCGGAACATCGGCATCAGCGCCCACATCGATTCGGGCAAGACCACGCTGACCGAGCGGATCCTCTTCTACACCGGCCGCATCCGCGCCATCCACGAGGTGCGCGGCAAGGACGGCGTGGGCGCCACCATGGACTCCATGGACCTGGAGCGCGAGCGCGGGATCACCATCCAGAGCGCCGCGACCTTCACCATGTGGAAGGACCACCACGTCAACATCATCGACACCCCGGGCCACGTGGACTTCACCATCGAGGTGGAGCGCGCCCTGAAGGTGCTCGACGGCGCCATCCTCGTGCTGTGCTCGGTCGCGGGCGTGCAGAGCCAGTCCATCACCGTGGACCGGCAGATGCGCCGCTACAACGTGCCCCGCATCGCCTTCGTCAACAAGTGCGACCGCTCGGGCGCCAACCCGGTGCGCGTGGCCGCGCAGCTGCGCGAGAAGCTCAAGCACAACGCGGTGCTGATGCAGATCCCCATCGGCCTGGAGGACAAGCTCGAGGGCGTGGTGGACCTGGTCACCATGCGGGCCGCGCGCTTCGAGGGCGACAGCGGCGAGAAGATCGTCTGGGGCGACGTCCCCGCCCACCTGCAGGTGGAGGCCGAGGCCCGGCGCGAGGAGATGCTCGACGCCGTCAGCATGTTCAGCGACGAGCTGATGGAGGCCCTGCTCGAGGGCGCCGCCACCGAGGAGATGATCCACGCCGCGGTGCGCCGGGGCGTGCTGGCCAACGACCTGACCCCCGTGTTCATGGGCAGCGCCTACAAGAACAAGGGCGTGCAGCTGCTGCTGGACGCGGTGACCCGCTACCTGCCCGCGCCCACGGACGTGGAGAACCGGGCGCTGGAGGTGCTGCGCGGCGGCGAGGAGCGGGATTTCACCCTCTCCAACAGTTCCGACGACCCGCTGGTCGCCAACGCCTTCAAGCTGGAGGAGGGCCCCTACGGCCAGCTCACCTACGTCCGCATCTACCAGGGCTGGGTGCGCAAGGGCGAGGACCTCTTCAACAGCCGCACCGGCAAGAAGGTCAAGATCGGCCGCATCGGCCGCATGCACGCCGACCAGATGGAGGAGATCGAGGCGGCCCACGCCGGCGACATCATCGCCCTGTTCGGCATCGACTGCGCCAGCGGCGACACCTTCACCGGCGGCGACCGCATCAGCCTCTCGAGCATGCACGTGCCCGAGCCGGTGGTCAGCCTCGCGGTCTATCCCGAGGACGCCAAGGCGTCGGCCAAGATGGCCAAGGCCCTGCACCGCTTCACCCGCGAGGATCCGACCTTCCGCGCCCACGTGGACGCCGAGACCAGCGACACCATCATCAGCGGCATGGGCGAGCTGCACCTCGAGGTCTACATCGAGCGCATCAAGCGCGAGTACGGCGCCGTGGTCAAGACCGGCGCGCCCCAGGTGAAGTACCGCGAGACCATCACCCGGCCGGTGGAATTCCAGTACGTCCACAAGAAGCAGACCGGCGGCTCCGGCCAGTACGCCAAGATCGAGGGCCGGATCGCCCCCGCTGACGACGGCGCCTTCCACTTCGAGAACAAGGTCGTCGGCGGCAGCATCCCCAGCGAGTACATCGGCGCCTGCGAGAAGGGCTTCGCCTCCTCGGTGGACGAGGGCCAGTACATCGGCGCCCCGGTGCAGGGCCTGCACGTGACCCTGACCGACGGCGCCGCCCACGCGGTGGACTCCTCGGACATGGCCTTCAACACCGCCTGCCGCATGGCGGTGCGCCGGTTCTACACCCAGGGCAACCCGGTGGCCCTCGAGCCGCTGATGCTCGTCAGCGTCGAGGGCCCGGGCGAGCACCAGGGCGACATCATCAAGACCCTGATGCAGCGCCGGGGCGTCATCGTCGGCACCACCGAGGACGCGGGTTTCGTGCGCGTCGACGCGAATGTTCCCTTGGCCGAGATGTTCGGTTATGCTTCGGTCCTGCGCTCGGCCACCGCGGGCAAGGCGGAGTTCACGATGGAATTCGCCCGGTATGCCCCCGCACCGGCCGAGGTCGCCGCCGACCTCGTGAAGAAGTACCAGGAGAAGCGGGCCGAGGGCCGCTAGGCCCCGCGTCGCGGGATCCCAGCCAGCGAGTGAGGAAGACGATGCTTCAGAAGAGCCTGATCGAGCGCAGCCCCGTCCGCATCTTCGATCGCGCGATCGGCGGCGGCCTGGGCGCCGGCAACATCGGCGTCGTGCTTTCGCGCACCGGCGTGGGCAAGACCGGTTTCCTGATCGGTCTGGCCATCGACGCCCTGCTGCAGGAGCGCAAGGTGCTGTACATCTCCACGAAGGAGTCGGTCGAACACGTGACCACCTTCTTCGAGCAGATCTTCCACGCCATGGCCGAAGACCTGGGCATGAACGAGGTGCCCCAGCGCCAGCTGCTGATGGAGCGCGGCCGCCACATCCTGTGCTACAACCGGGAGATCTTCTCCCTGCAGAAGCTGCAGCAGTCGGTGGCCTTCCTCCAGGAGGCCACGGGCTTCGCCCCGGACATGGTCATCATGGACGGCACGCCCCGCTTCGAGCAGACCGAGCAGTGGGAGATCGACGGCATCCGCAAGCTGGCCGCCGGCTGGGGGGCCGAGATCTGGACCAGCGCCAACCTGCACCGCCAGGGCCAGGAGCTGGACGCGCGCAAGGTGCCGCTGGAGGTCGTCCGTTTCGACAAGGACCTGGACGTGATCATCCACTTGTGCCCCGAGAACGGGAGCATCAGGGTGAAGATCACCAAGGAGCACCAGACCGAGACCACGGCCCAGGTCTTCATGGAGCTGGATCCGCGCACCCTGCTGCTGCGCTGGCGCTAGGCCCCGCCGGCAGGTGCGGCGCGCGCGGACGACGGCTGCGGGCCTTGCCCCGCGGCCGTCTTTCGTCCACTATGGCGGACGGATCCTGCCCGTGCGAAGGGGAAACGCCGTGGACACCGCCGCCGTCGCCGCCAACCTCGCCGCCGTGCGCGAACGCATGGCCGCGGCCTGCGCCCGGGCCGGCCGTGCCACGGACGAGGTCGCGCTGGTGGCGGTGACCAAGCGCATCGAACTGGAGCTGGTGGCCGCCGCCGTGGCCGCCGGCCAGCGGGACCTGGGGGAGAGCCGCATCCAGGACGCCCTGCCCCGGCAGGACGAGCTGGCGGTGCTGCTGCGCGGGCGGGGCGCCGGGCCGGACGCGGTGCGCTGGCACTTCATCGGCCATCTGCAGTCGAACAAGGCCGCCCGGGCCGTGGGCGCCTTCACCCTGCTGCACGGCGTGGACTCGGTGAAGCTGGCCGAAAGGCTCGCGAACCTGGCCACCGCCGCGGGGGTGGTGCAGCCGGTGCTGCTGGAGGTGAACATCTCCGGCGAAGCCCAGAAGCAGGGGTTGCCGCCGCAGGAGGCGGTGGCCGCGGCCGCCGCCGCCGCCGCGCTGCCGGGCCTGGAACTGCGCGGCCTGATGGGCATGGCCCGCTGGGGGGCACCCGAACCGGAACTGCGGGGGGCCTTCGCCCGGCTGCGCGGGCTGGCCGAGCAGGCCCGCGCGGCCACCGGCCTGGCCCTGCCCGAGCTGAGCATGGGCATGAGCGACGACTTCGAGGCCGCCATCCTGGAGGGCTCGACCCTGGTGCGGGTGGGCACCGCCATCTTCGGCCCCCGCACCTGACCGCAAGTGCCCCCGGAGGTGGGCGCGATGGACATCCAGAAGCTGCTGCTCGCGATCTTGAACGTCTACACCTGGCTGATCCTCGCCCGGGTAATCCTCAGTTGGGTCAATCCCACGCCGCGCAACGAGATCCTGCGCGGCGTGATCCGCGCCACCGAGCCCGTGCTGGCCCCCCTGCGGGCCATCCTGCCCTTCCGCGGCCTCGACTTCTCGCCCATCGTCGCCTTCCTGATCCTGCGTCTGTTGATGCGCCTGATCCTGGGCTGGGGTTCCTGAGGGCGTGGCACGCCTCTTGATGGCTTTTCCGGCGAAACGGATCAACGCGCCCTGCCCCGGCCCGGGTTGCCCGGAAAGCGGGCGGTCCCGGCCGGGAATCGCCCAGGCCGGTGCCGGGGCGGCGGGTTCAGCCACCGGAGGACCATGCCATGAGGATCACGCCCCTGGACGCCCGCAAGCAGGAGTTCCGCAAGGCGGTGCGCGGGTACGATTGCGACGAGGTTCGCGCCTTCCTGACCACCTTGGCCGACGAGTACGAGACCGTGCTCGTGGACAACAAGCAGCTGCGCGAGCGGATCATGGAGCAGGAGGACAACATCGGCGAGTATCGGACCATGGAGCGCACCCTGCGCGACACCCTGATGACCGCCGAACGGCTGATGCAGGACACCCGCGACAGCGCCGGCAAGGAGAGCGAGCTGATCGTCCGTGACGCCCACCTGAAGGCCCGCCAGATCCTCGAGGAGTGCCGCGTGCGCACCGAGGAGCTGCGCCGCGAGCTGACCAACCTGCGCAAGGAGAAGGAGAACTACCTGGCGCGGTTCAAGTCCCTGGCCGAGGCCCAGATCAACTTCATCGACAACCACCGCAACGATTTCAAGGACCTCGACCAGCGGCTGATCAGCATGGTCGATGCCGTGCTCGTGGGCGTCGACGAGCACGCGGCCCCCAAGCCGGCCGCGGTCCGGACCGCCGCCGCGCGCCCGGTGCCCGAGCCTGCCGCTGCGGTATGGCTGGAAGAGGCGTCCGTCGCCGCAGCGCAGCCCGCAGCCCCGGCCGCGGCGCCGCCGGCCGCCGGCCCGGAACGGGACGTCTGGCGCGACTACCAGCCCCTGTCCGGATCCTCGGACCAGGCGCCCGCACCCGCACCCACGCCCACGCCCACGCCCATGCCCGCCGCCGCACCGGCCGCGGACCCCGAGCCTGAGCTGAAGATCGCCGACACGCCCGCGCGTTCCGACTCGCCCGAAGCCAACCCCTGGGTCGCCGGGGGCTGGGGCCAGCTGCCGGGGGGCGAGCAGCCGGACGAGACCGACGAGGCGGTGGCCGCCCTGCACGAGGACGCGCCCCGGCCCCAGCCCACGGCCCCGGTCTGGTAGCCCGGGGGCGATGGCGCCCCCGTCGATCCGTTTCAACGTCGGAAATGCCGGAAACGGCGGAAAAGAGCGGGAATCGGCCGATTCCCGCTTTTTCCTTGGTGGCCTCGGGGGACCATGTTACCTTGTCCGGTCCCCAGCAGGACCCCTGACCGGAGGACCACCGTGAGCCAGCTCTGGGAGCGGATCGCCGAGGCATCCGCCTTCATCACCAGCCGCACCGACTTCCGCCCGGAGGTGGGCCTGGTCCTGGGCACCGGCCTGGGCGGGTTGGGCGACCGCATCGACGCCGTTGCGACCATCCCCTTCGGCGAGGTGCCCCATTTCGTGGAGTCGACGGCCACCAGCCACGACGGCAACCTGGTGCTGGGCACCCTGGGCGGCCGCCCGGTGGTGGCCATGCAGGGCCGGGTCCACTACTACGAGGGCTACTCCATGCAGGAGATCACCCTGCCCGTGCGGGTGATGAAGGCCCTCGGCTGCCGGGCCCTGGTGCTGAGCAACGCCGTCGGCGGCATGGATCCGCACCTGGTGCCGGGCGACATCACCGTCAACACCGACCACATCAACCTGATGGGCGACAACCCCCTGATCGGCGTCAACGACGACCGCCTGGGGCCGCGCTTCCCGGACATGAGCCAGCCCTACGACCGGGAGTTCATCGCCACGCTGGAAGCGGTCGCCGTCGAGCTGCGGACGCCCGTCAAGCGGGCCGTCTACGTGGCCGTGGCCGGCCCCAACCTGGAGACGGCGGCCGAGTACCGCTTCCTGCGGGCCCTGGGCGCCGGCACCGTCGGCATGTCCAGCGTGCCCGAGTGCCTGGTCGCGGTGCACGGGGGCCTGCGCGTGCTGGGGCTGTCGGTGGTCACGGACGCCTGCCTGCCCGACGCCCTGAAGCCCGCCGACGTCAGCGAGATCATCCAGGTCGCCAACGCGGCCCAGCCCCGGCTCGAGGCCCTGGTGACCGGGTTCCTGGAGCGGATGCGGCTCTAGGCCACCGCCCGCGAGGACGGCGTCCCGCGGCCGGACCGCCGGCACCGAAAAGGACGGATCCCGAGATGGCCCACGACCCTGCCCGCGACCCAGCCCACCCGCCCGGCGGCGCCGGCGGGGCCCGCTACGGCGCCCTGGCCCGGCCGTTCCACGACGCCCGCAGCGAGGAGCTGGTGGACGCGTTCTGGCAGGAGCACGGCACCTTCGCCCGCAGCATCGCGCAGCGCGCCGGGGCGCCCGACTGGGTCTTCTACGAGGGGCCGCCCACGGCCAACGGCCTGCCCGGCGTGCACCACGTCATGGCCCGCCTGTGCAAGGACGTCATGTGCCGGTACAAGACCATGACCGGCCACCGCGTGCTGCGCAAGGCGGGCTGGGACACCCACGGCCTGCCCGTCGAGCGCAGCGTCGAGAAGTCCCTGGGCATCCAGGGCGCCGAGGCCATCCTCGAGCACGGCCTGGAGACCTTCAACGCCCGCTGCCGCGAGAGCGTCTGGGCCTGCAAGGCCGACTGGGACGAGTTCACCCGGCGCGTGGGCTACTGGGTGGACCTGGACGATCCCTACGTCACCTACGACGACCGCTACATCGAGTCGGTGTGGTGGATCCTGGCCCGGTTCCACGCCGAGGGCCTGCTCTACGAGGGCCACAAGGTGGTGCCCTACTGCCCCGTCTGCGCCACGCCCATCAGCAGCCACGAGATGGCCAACAGCTACCGCCCCGTCGACGACCCCAGCATCTTCGTGCGCCTGCGCGCGGCCGACCGGGACGAGTCCTTCCTGACCTGGACCACCACGCCCTGGACCCTGCCGTCGAACGTGGCCCTGGCCGTGGGCGAGGACTTCGACTACGTGCGCGTGCGCCACGGGGACGAGGTGCTGGTCCTGGCCGAGGCACGGCTGGAGGTGCTCGACCCCGCGGTCGGATACGAGATCCTCGAGCGCATCAAGGGCCGCGACCTGCTGGGCCGCCGCTACCGCCGGCTGCTGCCGTTCCTGCAGCCGGGCGCCGGCGAGGAGGCCTTCAAGGTGGTGCCCGCCGGGTTCGTCACCCTGGACTCGGGCACCGGCATCGTCCACATGGCGCCGGCCTTCGGCGAGGACGACTACCAGGTGGGGCGGGCCGAGAACCTCGCCTTCTTCCGCCCCGTGGACGCCAACGGGCGCTTCACCGCCGACGTTCCGCCCTGGCAGGGCCTGCACGTCAAGGAGGCCGACCCGCGGATCATCCGCCACCTGCGGGACGAGGGCAGCCTCTACAAGGCCCAGCAGTACCGGCACGATTACCCCTTCCACGACCGCTGCGACAACGCGCTGATCTACTTCGCCATGCCCAGCTGGTTCATCCGCACCAGCGAGATGCGCGAGCAACTGGTCGAGGCCAACCGGCAGATCACCTGGGCCCCGCCCGAGGTGGGCAGCGGCCGCTTCGGCAACTGGCTGGCCGGCAACATCGACTGGTCGCTCAGCCGCAACCGTTTCTGGGGCACGCCCCTGAACGTGTGGCGCTGCGACCTGTGCGGCGGTCTGCACCTGCCCACCTGCCGGGCCGACCTCTCGGCCCTGACGGGAGAGGACCTGGCGGACCTGGACCTGCACCGCCCCTACGTGGACCGGGTGGCCTTCCCCTGCGTGCACGGCCAGTGCGGCGGCACCATGCGCCGCACGCCGGAGGTCATCGACTGCTGGTTCGATTCGGGCAGCATGCCGTTCGCCCAGTACCACTACCCGTTCGGCGACAAGGAGCTGTTCGAGAGCCAGTACCCCGCCGACTTCATCAGCGAGGGCGTCGACCAGACCCGCGGCTGGTTCTACACCATGCTCGTCATCTCCACGTTCCTGACCGGCCGCAGCAGCTACAAGAGCTGCCTGGTGAACGAGCTGATCCTGGACAAGCACGGCAAGAAGATGTCCAAGAGCGTGGGCAACACCGTCGATCCCATGCAGATCATGCGCACCGAGGGGGCCGATCCCCTGCGCTGGTACATGGTGACCTGCAGCCCGGTGTGGACGCCCACGCGCTTCGACCGCGAGGGGGTGAAGGAGGCCCAGCGCAAGCTGATCTCCACCCTGGAGAACACCTACGCCTTCTTCGCGCTGTACGCGAACCTGGACGGCTGGCGCCCCGACCGCGCCGCGCCGGCGGCGCCCGACCTGCTGGACCGCTGGATCCTCAGCCGCCTGCAGAGCGTCACTGCGTCGGTGCGGGCGGACCTCGAGGCCCTGAACCTGACCCGCGCGGCCAAGACCCTGGACGCCTTCGTCCAGGACGACCTGTCCAACTGGTACCTGCGCCTCTCGCGCCGCCGCTTCTGGAAGGGCGAGCCGACGCCGGACAAGCAGGCCGCCTTCGCCACCCTGCACACCGCGCTGGAGACGGTGCTGCGCCTGCTGGCGCCGTTCATCCCCTTCACCGCCGAGGAGATCCACCGCGCCCTGGCCGGCGCCGGCCCCGCGGACGCGGAGGTGTCGGTCCACCTGCGGGACTTCCCGACCGCGGACCCGGCGCTGATCGACGCCGCGCTCGAGCGGGCCATGGCCGTGGCCCAGGACGTGGTCGGCCTGGGCCGCAGCCTGCGCCAGGACGCCGCCCTGAAGACCCGCCAGCCCCTGGCCCGGCTGGTGGTGCACGCGGACGACGACCGGGCGGGCCTGCTGGTGGGCAACCCGCAGCTGGTGGCCTACGTGGCCGGCGAGCTGAACGTCAAGGCCGTGGGCCCGCTGGCCGATCCCCGCGAGGTGGCCGTGCTCGCCGCCAAGCCCAACTTCCGGGCCCTGGGGCCGCGCTTCGGCAAGGGCGCGCCCGCGGCGGCGGCCCGCATCGCCGCCATGTCCCCCGCCGAGATCATGACCCTGCGCGCCGAGGGCCGGGTCGAGCTGGACCTGGACGGCCGCGGCCAGGAGCTCGGCTTCGAGGAGATCCAGGTCTCCCAGGAGGGCGTCCCGCCCTGGGTCGCGGCCGGCGCCCAGGGCCTGACCGTGGCCCTGGACACCACCCTGACCGAAGCGCTGCGGGCCGAGGGCCTGGCCCGCGAAATCGTCAGCAAGGTGCAGAACCTGCGCAAGCGGAGCGGGCTGGAGGTTTCCGACCGCATCCGGCTGCGCATCGAGGGCCCGGCGCCGGTCGCGGCGGCCGTGCAGGCCCACGCCGCCCACATCGCCGGCGAGACCCTGGCCCGGACGGTTGCCGCCGCCGGGGAATTGGCTTATAAAGAGGCGTTCATTATCGACGGGCTCGAGATCTCGATCGCCCTGGACCGGGCCTGATCCCGGGCGGGAGGAACCCATGCGCAAGACCGAACTGCAGCGATTCCGCAAGATGCTGGACGAGGAGAAGGCCCGCGTCATGCGTTCGCTCGCCCAGCACGAGAAGATCATCAAGCACACGGACGACCAGTCGGGCATCGAGATGGGCAAGGCGCACTCGAACCACATGGCGGACCAGGGCTCGGACGAGTACCAGTACGAGACCACCATCAAGTTCGCCAACACCGAGGGCCGCTACCTCTACAACATCGAGGAGGCCCTGCGCCGCATCGAGGACGGGTCCTTCGGCAAGTGCCAGGACTGCGGCAAGGCCATCGCCCTGCCCCGCCTGAAGCGCCTGCCCTACACCCGCCTGTGCATCGAGTGCAAGGAGAAGGAGGAGGCGCAGGAAGCCTGATGCCTCGCCCCCTTCGGCAGCCCTGGCTGTGGGCGCCCCTCGTCCTCGTCGTGGACTTCGTGACCAAGCGGCTCGTGCTCGCCCACGAGGAGACGCTCCGGGCGAAGGTGAACGTCCTCGGCGAATTCGCCCGCTTCATCTACGTGCGCAACCCCGGCTCGGCCATGGGCCTGTTCCCGGTGGGCCGCTGGGCCCTGGTGGGGGTCAGCCTGGCCGCGGTCGCGTTCATCGTCTGGCTGTACCGCACCACGCCCGCGGAGCTGCGGGTGCGCCGCGCGGCCATGGCCGCCATCCTGGGCGGGGCCCTGGGCAACCTCATCGACCGCGTCTTCTACGGCGGCCTGGTGGTGGACTTCATCGACATCGGCCTGGGCAGCAGCCGCTTCTACACCTTCAACGTCGCCGACATCGGGGTCAGCGTGGGCGGGGCGCTGCTTTTCCTCTGCCTGCTGCTGGACGGGCGGCGGCGTGATGGCTGAGCAGCCGCTCCAACTGGTGGTGGACGTGGCCGAGGCGAACCTGCGCCTGGACGCCTTCCTGGTCGCCCACTGCCCCGACCGCTCCCGCAGCCGCATCCAGGCCGACCTTGCCGCGGGGCTGGTGACCGTCGACGGCCGCGCCCGACCCAAGAACCACCGGCTGCGGGCCGGCAGCGAGGTCGCCTACCGGCCCGCCGCGCCCCGGGAGTTGACCGCCTCGCCCCAGGACATCCCCCTGTCCGTGGTCTGGGAGGACGAGCACCTGGCGGTGATCGACAAGCCCGCCGGCCTGGTGGTGCACCCCAGCCCGGGCCACCGCGAGGGCACCCTGGTCAACGCCCTGCTGCACCGCTTCGGACGCGTGCAGGCGGGGTCCGATCCCCTGCGCCCGGGCATCGTCCACCGCCTGGACCGCCAGACCAGCGGCCTGTTGGTGGTGGCTTTGGACGAGCGGGCCCACCGGCGGCTGCAGCAGCAGCTGCGGGACCGGCGCATGGGCCGCACCTACCTGACGCTGGCCTGGGGCCGGTGGGCCGCGGCGGAAGGCACCCTGACCGGCGACATCGGCCGGCATCCGCGCCGCCGCCAGCAGATGGCGGTGGTGGAGCGGGACGGCCGGCCGGCCGTCAGCCACTACCGCGTGCTGGAGGACTTCGCGTTCTGCCAGTGGTGCGAGGTGCAGCTGGAGACCGGGCGCACCCACCAGATCCGGGTCCATTTCGCCCAGGGCGGGCACCCGGTGGTGGGGGATCCGGTCTACGGGGACGACAAGCGGGCGCGGGGGGTGCACGCGCTGGACCGGGCCCAGGCCGATCGGGTGGTGCGCCTGGCGCGCCGCCAGCTCCTGCACGCGGCGGGCCTGCGCTTGGAGCACCCGGTCACCGGCCGCCAGATGGAGTTCGTCTCGCCCCTGCCCGCGGACCTGGCGGCGGCGCTGGCGGTCCTGCGCGGGGCCGGCGGCTAGCGGCCGCACCCGGCGCTGGACACGGCGCCCGCCCTGGCCTATCCTGTTGCCGTCGGGGCGGCTGCGGCGCCCGGCAGGCCGCGGACGGCGGCCCGGAACCGGCACGGCGGGAGGCGCGTTGAAGATCAAGGAACGCAAGCGGGACGGCGTGGCCATCCTTGAGATGAGCGGCCAGCTCATGGGCGGCCCCGACGCCGAGGCCTTCGACGAGGTGCTCAAGACCCTCATCCACGAAGGCAGCCGCAACGTCATCGTCAACATGGAGAAGGTGCGCTGGGTCAACAGCACGGGCCTGGGCATCCTCATCTCCGGGTACACGACCCTGAAGAAGAGCGGCGGCGAGCTGAAACTGCTCAAGGTCTCGGACCGTATCGAGAACATCTTCATCGTGTCGAAGCTCTACACCGTGTTCGAGTCCTACCAGGACGAGGACGAAGCGGTCCGGAGTTTCTCGTGAACCTCCGGCCGGGCAGGTCCCATTGACGTCCAAGCTCACCATCAAGCTCCCGAGCCGCATGGAGTACCTCGGGGTCCCGGACGTCGTGCTGATGGAGATCGGCGGCGAACTGGACTGCGCGCGCCGCAGCCTGGAGGAGCTGGGGACGGCCGTCATCGAGGCCTGCACCAACGCCATGGAGCACGGCAACCACCTGGACGACGCCCAGCAGATCGAGGTGGTGCTGGAGATCGCCGACCCGATCATCACCGTCACCGTCCTGGACCACGGCGGGGGCTTCGATTTCGTCGGCTGGCAACCGTCCGCGGAGTTGATGCGCCAGCGCGGCCGCGGCATCATGATCATGCGCGAATTCACCGACGACCTGGCCTTCGGCCGCGACGGCGAAGGCCGCTTCTTCGTCCGCCTCGTCAAGACCCTGGCGCCCGCCGGGGACGACGGCGACGCCTGACGCCATGCCCACCTGCCTCGGCCTGGACTACGGCCTGCGCCGCATCGGCATCGCCGCCGGCGATACCGAGCGTCGCCTCGCCTTCGCGGTCACGACCCACGTGGAGGGCCGGGACGGGCCCGTGCTGGAACTGCTGCGCCGCCTGGTGACCGAGCGCGGCGTCAGCCTGCTGGTGGTGGGGCTGCCCCTGACCGCCGACGGCCGCGAGGCCGACCTGGCCGCCCACGCCCGCCGCTTCGCCACCGTGCTCGAACGCGAACTGGGACTGCCGGCCGTGCTGTGGGACGAGCGCTACAGCAGCGCCGAGGCCGACCGCTGGCTGCCCGCGGGCCGGCGCGGGGGCAAGGAGGCGCGGGACGCCCTGGCCGCCGAGATCATCCTGCAGTCGTACCTGGACAGCACCGCCGCGGGCAGCGCGCCGCCGCAGGCCCCGGCGTGAGGCGCCTGGGGGCCGGCCTGGCCGTCGTGGTGGCCGCGGGCCTGGGCCTGGTGGCCTGGGCCTGGCTCGCGTGGACCGGCGCGGGGGGCGCGGCGGGCGGCCCGCCGGTGCTGGTGACCATCCCGCCGGGGATGCCGCTGGTCGCCGCGGCGGACACCCTGGCCGCGCGGGGCCTGCTCGAGCACCGGCGGCTGTTCCTGCTGGGGGCCCGCCTCGCCGGCCGGGACCGGGCGCTGCAGGCCGGGCTCTACGAGCTCGCGCCGGGGCTCTCTGCGCGCCGGTTGCTGGAGGACCTGACCAGCGGCCGCACGGTGCGGGTGCGGGTCACGGTGCCCGAGGGCCTGGACGCCGACCAGACCGCCCTGCTGGTGGCCGGCGTCTTCGGCTTCCCGGCCGAAGCCTTCCTGGCGGCCGCCGATTCCCTCGTGGCCGCCGCGGCCGCACCCCTGGGCCTGCCGGCCGGCTACGCCGACCTGCTG
The DNA here is from genome assembly GCA_046260475.1 of Candidatus Krumholzibacteriia bacterium. Lineage (GTDB taxonomy): Bacteria > Krumholzibacteriota > Krumholzibacteriia > LZORAL124-64-63 > LZORAL124-64-63 > JACZKN01. Next base: position 14,636 of record JBHEPC010000216.1, read on the forward strand.
GCCGACGAGAGCGCGCAGCGTCCCCGGACCTTCCGCCTGGGCGAGGGCTACCTGGCCCCGGACACCTACGTCTTCGCCGCGGGCAGCGGGCCGGCCGCGGTGGCGGACCACCTGGTGGCCACCCAGCGGCGCCGGCTGGTCGCCGCCGCGGCCGTGGCCCGGGACTCGGCGCTGACGCCCCACGCCCTGCTGACCCTGGCCTCGATCGTGGAGGCCGAGGCCCGCCGCGACGACGAGCGCGGGCGCATCGCCGCCGTCTACGCCAACCGCCTGGCCGCCGGCCGGCGGCTGGAGGCCGACCCCACCGTCGCCCACGTGCTGGGCAAGAAGGGCGAACGGCTTTTCTACCGGGACCTCGCGGTGGACTCGCCCTGGAACACGTACCGGCGCCGGGGACTGCCGCCGGGCCCCATCGGCAGCCCGGGCGAGGCCTCGCTGCAGGCGGCGGCGCGGCCGGATCCCGACTGCGACGCGCTGTTCTTCGTCTCGGACGGGGCCGACGGCCACGTGTTTTCCCGCACGGCGCAGGAACACGAACAGGCGGTACGGCGTTTCCGGCAGCTGCGGGCCGCGGAACGGCGCCGCCAGGACTCCGGCGCCGACGATTGACGGGCCCCGGTCCGGGGCCTTACCTTGGCCACGGGGTGCCCGGGAGCTGATGTGGGCTGCCGGGCCGCAACCGGGAACGCCGTCAGGGGGACGCCGTGAAGGACATCCTGCAGAAGACGTGGATGCTGTGGGCCGCGGTGGCGGCCATCGTGGCGGGCTACGGGGCCCTGGCCGCCGGCCGGCTGTCGGTCGGCCCCCTGCTGCTGGTGGGAGGGTACTGCGTCCTGTTGCCTTTCTTCCTGTGGCGGAGCTTCCGCCGCCGCGTGGGCGAATAGTTCAGCTGGTCAGAGCGCCTGCCTTACAAGCAGGAAGTCACAGGTTCGAATCCTGTTTCGCCCACCAAACACCCCGGGCCGCCCGCCCCCGCCCTTTGGGGAGGGGGCGGCGGTCGTCCCGGCCCCCCCTCCCTGCCCTGCGGCCCCGCCCGGGGCCTTCTTTTTTACCAATTTTTCCCCTTTTCCCGGAAAATTACCGCTTGCACGGGGATGGGACCTGTGGTAATCTGATGAGGTCAAGTGATGGACATGTGAGTGGAAGGAGGGCCCAACGCAGTCGTCAAAGTACTCGCTTGGGTTAGCCACCCTCGCTAGATCGTGCCTTTTTTGGAGGTGTCCTAATGCTTCTTAGGAAAATCATGGGCCTTGGGGTCTGTGCCCTGATCATCGGTTCGGCCGCGTTCGCGGTGGCCGGCGTGCCCGATCTGCAGCAGTCCACGGCCGTGCGTGCCTACTCCGGTGTCGAGACTGTGTCGGTGTACAGCCTGCCCAACGGTGGCGGTCGCGCCTTCACGGCGGCCTTCCTGCCCGGTGGCGGCGCCGCCGACGCGACGGTCACGCTGACCCTGCGGGACGGCCTGGGCGTGCCCATCGTCGGCTTCCCGTTCCAGGACATGTGGCTGGAGTCGGCCGACGGTGGTATGGTGGCTTGCGGCGGCAACGCCACGGCGGACCAGAACACCGACGCCAACGGCGTGACCTTCTGGGTCGACCCGCTGTTCGCCGGCGGCCAGAGCTCCGCGCTGACCCTCGTCATGGTCAACGGTGACCCCCTGACGAGCAACAGTGGTCTGCAGATCAGCTTCAACAGTGCTGACATCAACGGTGATGGCGTGGTGAACCTGTCCGACGGTGGCTTCTTCACCCAGGACCTGTTCGGCGTGTACAACTACCGTTCGGATTTCAACTACGACGCGCTCGTGAACGTCTCGGACGCGGGCTTCATGGCCAACGGCCTGGGCGCCGTGTGCCCGTAGTCGGATCCGCCGGCGCCGTTCCGGCTCGTCCGGGACGTTGCTGATCGCCACTCTCGCTCGTTGCCGACTGGAAGACAACGAAAGCCCGCCTCCGGGCGGGCGGGGAAACCCAAGCCAGGTTTCCCGCGGTGATCGAATCCAGCGTGGTCCCGCCGGTGCAGGCGGCGGGACCACACACCCAACCGGGTGCCTCGGCAGCGGATTTTCGTGCTCCTGCTTCAATAAGGAGAGACAACAATGAAGAGGTTCCTTGTCCTGTTCGCCATGATGGCTCTGTGCGTCGGCGTCGCCAACGCCCAGGGTTTCATTTACGAGCACAACAACGAGATCGGTATCTACACCACTCCGGACCCCACGGCCGAGAACGCCGAGGAAATGGCCGTCTACACGGGCGCCCCTGGTGGCTCGATCATGGGCTACGTCGTGCTGACCAACCCCTGGAACGAGAACACCGGCACGCCGATCGCGGCTGTCGGCGGCTTCGAGTTCAAGATCGTCCTGCCGGCCAACGTGTTCCTGCTGTCGGCGGCGCTGCCCCCGGCGACCACGAACTTCGCATCCGTCCCGGAGTTCCTCTGCGGTGCCAACATCCCGGTCGTGGACGACCACTGCACGCTGATCACCCTCACCCTGTTTGAGTCCGCCGGGACGCCGAGCCTGGTGTTCATCACCCCGGTCGAGGCTGCCCCGCAGTCCGTGCCTGGCAACATCGCCATCACCGATTTCAACGATGACTTCACCATCTCCGTGGCCCACCCGGTCTCCGGCGCCTTCGACTCGCCGGTGTTCGGTCTGTGGAGCAGCGTGGTCGCGTCCGAGGATGCGTCCTGGGGCGAGGTCAAGTCGCTGTTCCGGTAGGCAATCGACCGATCGGCCGCCAACGGCGGCCGCGGGGACCCGGGCTTCGGCCCGGGTCCTCTTTTTGGTGCCGGTCAACCTGTTGCGACCGGTGGCAGAATTCTCACCATCCGTAGGCAGGAGTTGCAAAAATAACGGCTCGCGGGACAACAATTCCTTGTCCGGCGGCAATTCCTTCTGGTATGCTTGACCGGTGGTCCCCCTGGGGGATGCCGCCCCGAACGTCTCTCTCGCCCGGGTCGGCAGATCCCCTCACCCTGAATGCTCCAGCATGAGGAGACACCTGACATGAAGAAAATGCTCCTGATTCTCGCCGCGCTTTCCCTGGTCGCCACTGGCGCCCTGGCCGAGAACAACGAGATCGGCATCTACCTGACCCAGGATGCCAATCCCGACAACACGGTCTACAACGGTGCCGCCGGCAGCTTCACGGCCTACGTGGTCCTGTCCGACCCCTGGAACGACAACACCAACACCCCGATCGCCGTCGTCGGCGGCTTCGAGTTCCGCATCGAGGTACCGGCCAACATGTATCTGATGGGCGCGGCGCTGCCCCCGTCCACCACGAACTTCGCCTCCGTGCCCGAGTTCCTCTGCGGCGCCAACATCCCCGTGGTCGGCGGCAATGCTACGCTGATCACCCTGACCCTGGGCGAGTTCAGCATGACCCCGAGCCTCGTCTACCTGACCCCGGTGGTGAATGCGCCCCAGTCGGTCGAGGGCGAGATGGCCGTCACCGATTACAACGACGACTTCACCATCTCCAACGCCTACCCCGTGTCCGGCGGCCACGACCAGCCGGTGTTCGGCCTCTGGACCTCGGTCGTGCCGACCGAGGACGCCAGCTGGGGCGAGGTGAAGAGCCTGTTCCGCTAGACGATCCGCAACGTTCGCCACGGACCACCAGGGGGCCCGGGCCGGCACGGTCCGGGCCCCCGTGCGGGTACGCCCGGGCCGGGCCGGGCTTGACAGGTCCGCCGATTGCAGGGATATTAACCGATGTTGCACGGGCAGAGCGGCTCCGGACGGTGCGCCTGCGAAAAAAACCGGCCGCGGACCCCAAGCTTTGCTTGTCGGCCCGTGCCCGGCCCGGTATCTTACCCGCGTCGGTCCAGGAAGCTTTCGTTCGCCCAGGACCGGGGGATGGCGGCCGGCGCTCGCAGGGATTCCGAAGGATCCGGGCATCCGAAGGACGCGTTCAGGACCCCGAAGCCGAGAAAAGGGATGTTCCGAGAAAGGGGAAACCGAACATGAAGAAGTTGCTCCTCGCCATGTCCGCGCTGGCGGCGCTGTCGCTGCTGGTTCCGAGCACCGGCGTCGCCCAGACGGCGGAAGGCCCCGACGGGTGGTACAACCACATCGGGATCTACACGACCCAGGACGCCGATTCGGCCAACACCTCCTACACCGGCGCTCCGGGCCAGATCACGGCCTATGTCGTCGTCACCAACCCGCGCAACTACAACCTCGGCGCCCCCGACAGCGGCGTCGAGCAGGACATCGCCGTGATCGGCGGCTGGGAGTTCAGGATCGAGATCCCCGCCAACGTGTTCCTGCTGTCGGCGGTCCTGCCGGCCGCTTCGACCAACTTCTCCACGCCGCCCAACTTCCTGTGCGGCTCGAACCTGCCCGTCACCAACGGCAAGGCCACGGTGATCACGATGACGCTGGGCGAGTTCGACGGGACGCCGAGCCTGCTGTACCTGACCCCGCATCCCGCCCAGGGCGAGGGCGTGCCCTCGGTGCCGGGCCACTTGGCGATCACCGACTACAACGACGACTTCCGCCTCGTGGCGGCTTTCCCCTCCTCCGGCTCCTTCGACGCGCCGGTGTTCGGCCTCTGGCCGACCGTGGCGCCCGTGCCGACCGAGGACGCGAGCTGGGGCGAGCTGAAGTCGCTGTACCGCTAGTTCGAGGCGAAGGCCTGCGTCGACGGAGGGTGGCCCGCCGCCCTCCGTCGCTTTTTGCCCGGCGCCCTGCAGCCGCATACGGCGGACCGCCCGGCCGCCGGACCGTTGACCGCTGCCGCGGTCGGTCCTATACTGACCTTGAAACCCTCCGATGCGGAGCCTGCCCCTGATCGCATCAACGCCAACGCCAGCCGGGAGACCAGCATGGGCCGTCTTGTGTGTTCTTCGTTTTCGGGCAGCCGTCGCGCCTGCGCGTCCTTCGTCCTGATCGCCGCCCTCGGCTGGGCCGCCGCCGCGACCGGCGCCTCCGTGGGCCCCCTCGTGGCCGCCGCCGACGGCACGGGCGCGGTGCGGGTGACCGTCACCGGCCTGGAGCCCGCCTGGGCGGCCGTGCCCGGCCCCGGGGGTGGGCGCTACACGCTGGCGCTGCCCGGCTTCACCGCCGCGGCGGAGCCCGGGGCGCCGGCCCTGCCGGCAGCCGCGGCCTGGCTGCTGGTGCCGCCGGGCACGCGCCCGGAGCTGGACGTGGAGGCCGAGCAGTGGCAGGACGCCGGCGCGCGGCCCCTGGCGATCACGCCGGTGCCCGCCGCCCGGCCCGGCCCCGAGGGCCTCGAGCTGGTGGAGATCGACCTGCTGCCAGGCCAGCCGGTGCCGGCGGACCTTGTGCTGCGTGAGGACGTGCGCGCGGCCCTGGACCGGGCCGCCCGGCCCCGCGGCGGGGCGGCGGCCGAGCTGGGCGAGGTCACCTGGTGGCGCGGCCGGCGGGTGGTGCCGCTGCGGGTGGTGCCGGTGCGCCACGACGGCGCGGGCGTGGCCCAGGCCGTGCTCGCGTCCGG
>JBHEPC010000222.1:0-4761 GCA_046260475.1 Candidatus Krumholzibacteriia bacterium
ACCATAGACCTAACCCTCCTCCACCGCCTTTTCCGTTCCCACCCCTGGCACGGCGTCTCCATCGGCGACGAGGCTCCGGCGCAGGTGACCGCCTACATCGAGATCGTCCCCTCCGACACGGTCAAGTACGAGCTCGACAAGCCGACCGGTCTGCTCAAAGTCGACCGCCCCCAAAAATTCTCCAACGTCTACCCCACCCTCTACGGCCTCATCCCCCAGACCTTCTGCGGCCCCCGCTCCGCCGAGTTCTGCATGGAAAAAGCCTCCCGCACCGGCATCGTGGGCGACGGCGATCCCCTGGACATCTGCGTGCTGGCCGAGAAGACCATCACCCACGGGGACATCCTGCTGCCGGTCACCCCCATCGGCGGGCTGCGCATGATCGACGGGAACGAGGCCGACGACAAGATCATCGCCGTCATGCGCACCGACGCCATCTACGGGCACCTGCGCGACATCTACGAGTGCCCCGCGCCCCTGGTCGAGCGCCTGCGGCACTACTTCCTGACCTACAAGGACGCGCCGGGCAAGCACAAGCGCGAGACCGAGATCACCCACGTCTACGGGCGGGACGAGGCGCAGGAGGTCATCGAGCGCACCATGGCCGACTACGCCGAGGCGTACGGCGACCTCAAGGCCCTGTTCGAGTCCCTGCGCACCCGCTGAGCCGGCGCCCGCGCCCACCGCCGCGCCCGCGGTCCGGGCCTCGGCCTACGGGCACCCCTCCACCGCCCGCAGCCCGACCTCCTCGGCCAGGTGGCACAGGGCCTCGCAGCGGCTGCTGCCGAAGGCCTCCTCGTACTGGGGGCCGCGTTCGGCGCGGGCCACCCAGACCAGGCCGCTGCGCACCTGCCAGCCGTCGGCCACCATGGCCAGGATCGGGGCGGGGCGCTCCACCTTGCCGCAGGCCAGCTTGGCCAGGGCTTCGCAGGCGATGCGCAGGGTCTCGCGGTCGGTTTCGTCCAGCGCGCCGCCCGCCGGCAGGCGGATCTCCAGGACGTGGGTGTCTTGCATGGCGTTCCTCCCCGTCGTCACAGCCCGTCGTCAAAGTCCGAACTTCTCGGTGATCTCCTTCTTCCCCATCCCCAAAATCTCGTGCTTCTGGCCCACCTTGCGGAACGCCGCCAGGCCCTGTTCCAGGTGCCGCCGGTCGTGGGCGGCGCTCAGCTGGGTGCGGATCCGCGCGGCGCCCTTGGCGACCACCGGGAAGAAGAAGCCGATGGCGTAGATGCCCTCGTCGTAGAGGTCGCGGCTGAACTCCTGGGCCAGGCGGGCGTTGTACAGCATCACCGGCACGATGGGGCTCTGGCCCTCCTTGAGGTCGAAGCCCGCCTCCGTCAACCCGGCCCGCCAGAAGGCGGTGTTGGCCTCCAGCTTGTCCCGGCGCTCGGTGTTGCGGGTCACCAGATCCATCACTTTCAGGGCGCCGGCCACGATCACCGGGGCCACCGTGTTGCTGAACAGGTAGGGGCGGGCCCGCTGGCGGCACATCTCGACGATCTCGGCCCGGCCGCTGACGCAGCCGCCGGACGCCCCGCCCAGGGCCTTGCCCAAGGTGGTGGTGATGATGTCGATGCGGCCCACGACGCCGCAGTGCTCGTGGGTGCCTCGTCCCGTCTTGCCGATGAAGCCGCTGGCGTGGCTGTCGTCCACGAAGACCATGGCGTCGTACTTGTCCGCCAGGTCGCAGATGCCGTCCAGGGGGGCCAGGTCGCCGTCCATGGAGAAGACGCCGTCGGTGACGATCAGCCGGTGGCGCTTGTCCTGGTGCAGCTGCAGCTTCTCCTCGAGGTGCGCCAGGTTGGCGTGCTTGTAGGTGTCCTGCTGGGCCTTGCACAGGCGCATGCCGTCGACGATGGACGCGTGCACCAGGCGGTCAGCGATCATCACGTCCTGGTCGTTCAGCACCGCCTCGAACACGCCGGCGTTGGCGTCCATGCACGACGGGAACAGCAGGGTGTCCTCCGTGCCCAGGAACGCCGTCAGCTTCTGCTCCAGCTCCCGGTGGATGTCCTGGGTGCCGCAGATGAAGCGCACCGAAGAGAGGCCGTACCCCCGCGCCACCAGGCCCGTGCGCGCCGCCTCGATCACCTCGTGGTGGCTGGAGAGGCCCAGGTAGTTGTTGGCGCAGAAGTTGATGACCAGGCGGCCCTCGGCGCCGGCGGGGAACTCCACCTCGATCTCCGCGGCCTGGGGGCTGCGGATGTAGCGCTCCTGCTTGAACAGGCCGGCCTCGCGCAGCCCGTCTAGTTCCTGGCGGTAATGACCGCGCACCTTGTCGGAATAGACCATGTCCGCTCCCGGGCCGTCAGGCCTGCTGGAACCGCACCACCAGGGCGGCGATGGAGTCCACGGTGTCGAACGCCTCGGGGCTGGCCTCGGCGTCGGGGATGGCGATCTTGTACTTGTTCTCCAGGAAGCGCTTGAGCGAGACCATGGAGAAGCTGTCGACGATGCCGCCGGAGATCAGCGGCGTGCCGTAGCCCAGCTCCTCGTCCTCGTCGTCCAGGTACTCGTGCTTCACGTACTCGAGGATCGATTGCTTCAGGTCGTCCATCGTCCACTCCTTCAGTCGTTCATGAGGGTCGAGAGGTCGCCCACCGGCTGCCCGAACTCCTGCGCCCGCAGCACGCGGCGGATGATCTTGCCGCTGCGGGTCTTGGGCAGCTGATCGATGAACTCGATGCGCTGCGGCATGGCCAGCGGCGACAGCTTCTTGCGGATGAAGTTCATGATCTCCAGTTCCATGTCCTGGTCGCCCGTGAACCCGGCCTTCAGCGTGACGAAGGCCTTGACCACTTCCATGTTCAAGGGGCAGGGCGAGGCCACCGCCGCCGACTCGGCGACGGCCGGGTGCTCCAGCAGCGCCGACTCGATCTCGAACGGCCCCACCAGGTGGCCGCCGGTGTTGATCACGTCGTCGTCCCGGCCCACGAACCAGTAGTAGCCGTCCTTGTCGATCGAGGCCTGGTCGCCGCACACGTACCACCCGTTCACGTGCTTGGCCCGGAACCCGGCGTCGTTGTTCCAGTAGGTGCGGATCTGGGACGGCCAGCCCGGGCGCAGGGCGATCACGCCCACCTTGCCCTGCTCCACCGGCTCGCCGGTCTGCGGGTCGATCACGGCGGCCTCGATCCCCGGGAACGGCCGGCCCATGCTGCCGGGCTTGACCTTCATGCCGGGGAAGTTGGTGATGACGATGCAGCCGGTCTCGGTCTGCCAGAAGGTGTCGTGGAAGGGGCGGCCGAAGGCCTGCTCGCTCCACAGGACGGCCTCGGCGTTCAGGGGCTCGCCCACGCTGCACAGGTGGCGCAGGCTGGAGAGGTCGAAGCGGCGCACCAGCTCGGCGCCTTCCTTCATCAGCAGGCGGATGGCCGTGGGCGCGGAGTACCACACGCTGATCTTGTGCTTCTGGATGAAGCGGTACCAGTGCTCGGCGTTGAAGCCCGCGTCGAGCACCGCCTGGGTCACGCCGTTGGACCAGGGCCCGATGATCCCGTAGCTGGTGCCGGTGACCCAGCCCGGGTCGGCGTTGCACCAGTAGACGTCGTCCTGCTTGAGGTCCAGCACCCACTTGGCCGTCAGGTACTGGCCCAGGATGGACATGTGCACGTGCTGGGCGCCCTTGGGCTGCCCGGTGGTGCCGCTGGTGTAGTGCAGCACCGACGGGGTCTCGGCCTCGGTCGGGTGCACCCGGTACTGGTCCACGCGGGGCAGGCCGTGCAGATCCAGGGCCGTCTCGCGCTCCTTCAGGGGCTTGGCCGGGTCCGCGTCGACCACCACCACGTGGCGCAGCCCGGGCAGCCGGTCGACGATCTTGCGCACCTTGCGCACGTGCTTCTGCTGGGTGACGATGGTGCAGGTGCCGGCGTTGTCCAGGCGGGTCCACAGGGAGTCCTCGCCGAAGGCGCTGAACAGGGGCTGCACGATGGCGCCCATCTTCAGCACCCCCAGAAAGCCGATGTACAGCTCCGGCACCCGGTCCATGAACAGGCACACCCGCTCGCCCGGCTTGACGTCCAGGTCCTCGAGCCATCGGGCGAAGGTGTTCGACAGCTGGCGCAGGTCGTCGAAGGTGTAGGTGCGCTCCTCGCCCCGGAAGTCCTCCCACAACAGGGCCGGCTTGGCGCCCTGGCCCTGGGCGCAGATGCGGTCGGTGCAGTGCCAGCCGATGTTCAGCGGTTCGCCGGCTCGCCAGCCCAGCTCTTCGGCGGCCAGGCGCCAGTCGAAGCCCCGCAGGCGGTCCTCGTAGGTGACGGTCATCATGTCCTCCCGTGGGTTGCGGCAGGCGAGTCGTCGGCGACGGCCATGGCCGCGGCCATCGTGCCGGTGTGGGTGAGCGAAACGTGGATGATGCCGACGCCGGCGGCGGCGGCCAGGTCGCGCAGGCGGCCGTGCAGGACCACGGCGGGGGCGCCGTCAGGCGTCCTGACCACCTCGACGTCGTGCCAGAAGGCGCCCTCGCCGCCGGCCAGGGCCAGGGCCTTGACCACCGCCTCCTTGGCGGCGAAGCGGGCGGCGAAGTGCTCCTCGGGGTGATGCTTGGCTTGGCAGTAGGCGATCTCGGCGGGCAGGAACACGGATTCGACGAAACCGGCGGCCGGCGAGTCCAACTGCCGCCGCATCCGGTGCACGTCGCAGATGTCGATGCCGATGCCAAGGACCGTGGACAGCGGTCGACCACCTGATCCGGGCGGCGGGGCCGCCGTATGCCTAGGTGTTCCGTGTTAACGTTAGCAGTTTAACAGAACCGGCTAATTG
>JBHEPC010000237.1:0-4151 GCA_046260475.1 Candidatus Krumholzibacteriia bacterium
GTGCGGGCCTGCCGGTCGCGGGCCGCGGCGATGCGCCCGGCCAGCACCCCGGTCAACAGACCCACCGCCAGGTAGAGCACCATCTCCAGCACCTTCTCGACGGTCTGGGCCGGATCGAACCCGATCAGGCCGAAGGCGTGGGGGATGTACAGGGCGCAGACCAGCAGGGAGGCGGCCACGCCGCCCCGGGTGCCGCCGCGGATGCCCGCCAGGATGATGGGGAAGTAGTACAGCCGCCGGTAGATGCCGTGGGCGGCGTGGATGTGGATGGCCGTGTTGTAGTGCAGGACCGTCACCACGGCGACGGTCAGGCCCACCACCCAGTAGCGGCGCAGGAAAGCCGCCAGCCGGGGATGCCCGCCTAGGTCGTGCTCGGTCGCCACGGTCCTCCTCCCGGCCGGAGCCTTTGCCGGATAATCTAGAGCGAGCTAGAGAATATTCTCCAACAATCTGCAGGCTGGCGTCGCATCCCTGTCTATCTTGTTGACTGGCAGCGAATTGAATAATGGTCCACATCCTGCTTGCAAGGGACGATCCCGTTGCTGCCCCGGACCGCAACCTGTGAGAGTCCACCATGCGCCGAGAGTTCCGCGCGCTCCCGATCCTCGTGGCCGGCCTGTTCGCGAGCGTCGCGATCGCCCCTGGACCCGCCGCCGGCGACGCCGCGCCCGCCGCTGCCGACGCTGTGGTGCCGGGTGCCGGCGCCGGCCTGCAGGACTACCTGGACTGGGCGGCCGCGCACCACCCGGCCCTGGCCGCCGGGCGCGAGCAGGCCGAGGCCCTGCGCCACGACGCCGCGCGGGTCGGCTCCCTGCCCGAGCTGCGGCTGTCCTGGGGCGAGATGGTCGTGCCGGTGGAGACCCGGGTCGGCCCCCAGCAGCGGGTGCTGTCGGTGAGCCAGGCGTTCCCGTGGTTCGGCACCCTGGGCCGGCGCGAGGAGGCCGCCCTGGCCGCCGCCGCGGCGGCCGACGACGGCCTGCGGGCCCGCAGCCTGGCCGTGGCCCGCGACGTGCGCGCGGCCTGGTACCGCCTCGGCGCCCTGGACCAGGAGCGGAAGTTGACCGAGGCGACCCTCGAACTCGCGACGGCGACCGCGGACTGGCTGCGCGCCGCCTACGCGGCGGGCACGGCCGGCTACGCCGATCTGCTCCAGGCGCAGATGGAGCAGGCCCGGCTCGCCACCCTGGCGGCCGGATTGGCGGACCGGCACCGGCCCCTGGCGGCGGTCCTCGACGCGGCGGCGGGCCTGCCGGTGGACGCGCCTGCGCCCGCGCCCCGGGCGGCCCTGCCCGACTCGGCCGTCCTGGCCGCGGCCCTGGCCGAACCGGCCGAGCTGCGGGCGTGGTTGCGGCGCCACAACCCGGAGCTGGCCGCCCTGGCCGCGCGCCGGGAAGGCAGCCGCCTGACCACCCAGGCCGCCCGGCTGGCGGCCCGGCCCAATCTCATGCTGGGCGTCGACTGGATCATGACCGATCGGGCGCGCATGCCCGACGTCCAGGACAGCGGCAAGGATCCCGTCGTGGCCCGCCTGTCGGTGGGCATCCCCCTGTGGGGCGGGGCCGCGGCCGAGAGCCGCGCCGCGGCGGGCCGCGAGCGGGTGGCGGACCAGGATCTGATCGACCGCCGCCTGCAGCTGGAGGCGAGGCTCGAGCAGGCGCACTACGCCTGGCGCGACGCCGGGCGGCGCCTGGACCTGCACGAGGGCGAGCTGCTGCCCCGCGCCGCCCAGCTCGTGGAGACGGCCGCAGCGGCCTACGCGGCCGACCAGGCGGGCTTCGGCGATCTGTTGGCGGCCCGCCGCGCCCTGCTGGCCCTGCGCACCGACCTGGTGCAAGCGAGGCTGGACCGTGCCCTGGCCCTGAACGACCTGACCGCGCTGGTGGGGCTGCCGCCGGCGGCGCTGGGCGCGGCCGAGACCGCCCCGAACCCGGAGGACAGACCGTGACCTTTCCCCGCAGCTTCCTTTCCCGTCGCGCCTGGGTCGCCTTGCTGCTGGTGGCGGTCGTGGCGTTCGGCCTGGGCCGCCTGGGCGGCGGCGGCGCCGACGACGACCCGGCCGGTGCCGCGGCCGCCGCTGCGGACGACGCGGCGCCCACCATGTGGACCTGCTCGATGCACCCGCAGATCATCCTGCCCAGCAACGATCAGAAGTGCCCCATCTGCTTCATGGACCTGATCCCCCTGCAGACCGACCAGGGCGAGGGGCTGGAGCCTGGGGACCTGCGCCTGTCCCCGGCGGCGGCGGGCTTGGCCGAGATCCGCACGGCCATCGCGGCGCGCCGGCCGGTGACCCGGCCCCTGCGCCTGGTGGGCCGGATCACCGCCGACGAGACCCTGGAGCGCACCATCACGGCCCGCTTCCCCGGCCGCCTGGAACGGCTGCACGTGGACGCCACGGGCGTCGAGGTGCGCGCCGGCCAGCCCCTGGTCGACATCTACAGCCCCCAGCTCTACGCGGCCCAGACCGAGCTGCGCAGCGCTGCCCGCGCCGCGGCGGCCGACCCGGCGGCCCGGCCCACCCTGGAGGCGGCGAGCGAGCGCCTGCGCCTGCTGGGCCTGGGCCAGGGGCAGATCGACGCCCTCCTGGCGGGCGATGCCGCCCCCGAGCGCCTGACCGTGACCGCGCCCCTGGGCGGGGTGGTCACCCACCTCGCCGCCACCCGGGGCGACTACGTCAAGACCGGCCAGGAGCTGTACGCCATCGCCGACCTCTCCCGGGTCTGGCTGCGGCTGTCGGCCTTCGAGTCCGACGTGCCGTGGCTGCGGGAGGGCCAGCCGCTCACCTTCACCGTGCGGGCCTGGCCGGGCCGCACCTTCGCCGGCACGGTCGGCTTCATCGACCCCGTGCTGGATGGGCGCACCCGCGCGGTCGAGGTGCGCGTGGCCGTCGCGAACCCCGACCGGGCGCTCAAGCCCGGTATGCTGGCCACGGCCGTGGCCGAGGTGGCCCTGGACGCCGACGGCAACTCCGCCGCCCCGGGTAAGGCCGTGGGCGACCCCCTGGTCGTGCCCGCCACCGCGCCCCTGCTGACGGGCACCCGCGCCATCGTCTACGTGCGGCTGCCGGGGGACGGCGACCCCGTGTTCCGCGGGCGCCAGGTGGATCTGGGGCCCCGGGCTGGAGACTGGTTCGTGGTGGCCGCGGGCCTGGACGAGGGCGAGGAGGTCGTGGTCAACGGTGCCTTCAAGATCGACAGTGCCCTGCAGATCCAGGCGCAGCCGTCCATGATGGACGCCGAGGGCGGCGGCGGCCCCGCCCACGCCCACGGCGGCCGCAGCGGCGACGGCGGCGATGCAAGCCACGCCAGCGACGAAGCCCAGGCGGACGCCGCGTTGCCGGCCAGCCCCTGCCTGCAGGCCGGCCTGGCCGGTGTGCTGGTAGCCTACCTGCCCCTGCAGGAGGCCCTGGCCGCCGACGACGACGCGGCCGCCGCGGTCGCCGCCCGGGCCACGGCCGATCGCCTGGCCGACCTGGACTGCGGGGACGAGACGCTGCCGCCGGCGGTGGCCGAGGCCTGGGCCGCCCTGGGCGGCCAGTTGGCCGAGGTGGCCGCCGTGGTGGCCGCCGCCGACGGCATCGTCGCCCGCCGCCTGGCGTTCGAGCCCCTCTCGGACGGCCTGTGGACGGTGCTCGAGCGCTTCGGACCGGGCGAGGCGGCCGGCGTGCGCCGCTTCCATTGCCCCATGGCCCTGGACGGCGCCGGCGCCTACTGGCTGCAGACCGGGCCGGTGACGGCCAACCCCTACTACGGTGCCAGCATGCTGCGCTGTGGCGAGCAGACGGCCGTGCTGGGCTCGCCCGGGACCGGAAAGGACCAGTGAGATGACCGAGCCCAACCTGGCCCCTACCGGATTCGTCGCGCGCCTGGCCGGCTTCTGCCTGGACAACAAGCTGGTGGTGATCCTGCTGGTGCTGCTGCTGGTGGCCTGGGGCCTGGTGGTCTCGCCCTTCGACGGTCCGTTGGACGACCGGCTGCCCCGCGATCCGGTGCCGGTGGACGCCATCCCCGACCTGGGGGAGAACCAGCAGATCGTGTTCACCGAGTGGATGGGCCGCTCGCCCCAGGACGTGGAGGACCAGGTCACCTACCCCCTGACGGTGACCCTGCTGGGCCTGCCCGAGGTCCGGACCGTGCGCAGCTACTCGTTCT
>JBHEPC010000136.1:0-3041 GCA_046260475.1 Candidatus Krumholzibacteriia bacterium
CCTACGAAGGGCCGTCCGGTGCCTACAGCCTGGTCACGCGGACGAACGCCGCCGGCGCAGTCCTGCTGGCGGCGTCGTCGTCGCCCGACCTCGACCTCGGCGGCGGCCCCCTCGGCCCGTACTACAACTTCCTGGGCGTCCTGGAAGGCAGCGGGACGGTCCCCAGTTCGGTGACCGACGGCGGCACCCCGGCCGCGCCGGTAGGAATCGCGGCTTATCCGAACCCGTTCAATCCCGCGACGAAGCTGGCCTTCACGCTCGACCACCGGGGCGAGGTCGAGGTGCTGGTGCACGACCTGCGCGGCGCCCTGGTGGCGCGGCTCTACCGGGGTGAGCTGGACGCCGGCGCCCATGAAGTGGAGTGGCGGGCCGAGGGCGTGCCGTCGGGAGTGTACCTGGCCACGGTGCGCGCCGGCGCGGCGCGGCAGTCGACTCCCTTGACCCTGGTGAAGTGATCCGCTGCGCCCTGCGGACGGCCGCCCCCCGCGGCGGCCGTCCGCAAGGCCCCGGTCGCGGTCAGCGCTCAAGCTGCGAGACCACCTCCAGCGCGGCCCCGGCGGCGAGGGTTCGGAGCATGGGGTTCCACCTCAAGCGGAATTCTTCTCGCGCGCATAGGTCTCCTTGGCTGCCGTGAAGGCATCGCCGGCCGCGCTGGCGTGCTGCCGCGCGGACTGGCTGATCGCATGGCCCGCATCCTCGACCGAGGACTTGGCATTGTCGACCACCGCGGCGCCGTTGCTCATGGCCTTCGACCCGCTCGCGCGGATGCGCTGCCGGGTGACCGCGCCCTTGTCGGGCGCCATCAGCAGCGCGGTCGCGCCGCCCATCGCCGCACCCAGAACGAAGGCCATCATGGAGCTTCCTCTTGTCAACATGGCTGCCTCGACTTTCCTGAAAACTTCTCTTGATGGTTCGGGCCCGCTGACTGCGTCCCGACGGGGAACGAGTCTCCGCCGTCTCGACCATGCGGTAGACCGATACGCAACTCCCATGCCGCGGCCGGAGCTGCGCAACCGGCTGCGGCACAACGGGCCGGCGGACCGGTCGTCGGCGCGGAGCCATCATATCGATGGCGGGCAGGTCAATGTGGCGCGTGCAGCGACGGCCGGCGCGCAGCCCTCGCTCCTGCCCGTGCGCCTTGCGGCGACCGCCCCGCAGGAGCTACTCTGGCCCCATGAAGCGCCGTCTGCGTCACCTGGTCCTGGGGATCGCCGTCCTGTCGGCGCTTGCCGTCCTGGCGACCTGCGCCCAGGTGCTGGCTCTGCGCTGGCACGACCCGGAGGCGACCGCGTGGATGCGGATGCGCGAGCGCCAGGCCAGGGAGCGCGGCCGGACCCTCGAGCTCCGCCGGACGTGGGTGCCGCTGGAACGGATTCCCCGCGACCTGCAGCGTGCGGTCATCCTGGCCGAAGACGGCAGTTTCCCAGCCCACCACGGCTTCGACTGGGCGGCCATCCGGGCCGCCCGCGCGCGCAACGACCGGGCGCAGCGCGTGAAGGTCGGCGGCAGCACGATCACCCAGCAACTGGCGAAGAACCTCTTCCTGTCGCCCGCGCGCACCTGGGTGCGCAAGGGACGCGAGGCCGTCATCACCGTGGCGATGGAGCTGCTTCTGCCCAAGGACCGCATCCTGGAACTCTACCTCAACTCGATCGAGTTCGGCCCGGGGGTGTTCGGCGTGGCGGAGGCTGCACGGCACCACTTCGGGGTGCCGGTCGAACGCCTTTCCCGGGAACAGTGCTGCCGGCTGGCGGCCATCATCCCGGCGCCGCTGCGCTACCGGATCGGCGGCGAGTACGTCGGGCGGCGTGCCGCCCAGCTCGCCGCGATGATGGGGCCGGAGCCGCCGGCGTCCTCCCGCTGATGCGCCCGTCGTGCCGGACACACCCCGCCGTCCGCCGCCGGCTCGCTGATGTACCTCAAGATGCGCTCGATCACCGGCGGTTCGAGCAGGGGCGCGACACGACCCGGCACCGCCTGAAGAAGACATGAGCATACCCGCACGTGCGGGCGTTCTGGCATGTTGTTGCATGTTTCCTTGCCATCCCGCAATTGCCCAATCCCCTCCTGGATTGCTACTCTCGCGGCGCAAGCTCCTGAGTCCCGCCCGGCAAGCGAAAGGACCACCGTGGCCCTCCCCCTGATCCCCGCCCACCAGCACTGGGCCATCTGGGCCGTGCTGCTCGTGGCCGCCGCCTTCGGCTACTGGGCCGAGCGCACCCGCGCCGGCCGCCGGCTCTCCGGCTGCGTGCTGACCATGGGCTTCACCTTCGCCCTGTCGAACCTGGGCGTGATCCCCGCCGCCGACGTGCCGGCCTACGACATCGTCTGGGGATACCTGGTGCCCCTGGCCATCCCCCTGCTGCTGCTGCGGGCCGACCTGCGGCGCATCCTCAGGGAGGCCGGACCCACGCTCATCGCCTTCACGATCGGCGGGCTGGGGACGGTGCTGGGCACCATCGTCGCCTACAAAGTCGTGCCCCTGGGCGAGGAGGGCTGGAAGCTGGCGGCCGTCTTCTCGGCCACCTACATCGGCGGTTCCATGAACTACGCCGCGGCGGCCGAGGCGGTGGGCCTGCGCTCGGGAGACCTGCTGTCGGCCGGCGTGGCGGCGGACAACCTGGTGATGGCCCTCTATTTCCTGGTGCTGTTCACCCTGCCGGGGATCGCCCGGCTGCGTGCGGCCTACCCGGACCGCCAGCACGACGGGCAGGCCGTGGCGGGCGGGTTCGCGGCCCACGCCGCCTTCCCCGCGCCGGGACGCCTGGCGACGGCCGTGGCCCTGGCCTTCGCGCTTTGCGCCGTGGGCTTCGCCCTGGCCGACGCCATGGGCTGGCCGGGCGGCGGCATCCTGGTGCTGACCGCGCTGACGGTGGTCCTGGCCACGGCCCTGCCCGGGCGCATGGCCCTGCTGGACGGCGCCGACACCACGGGCGCGTTCCTGATGCAGATCTTCTTCGCGGTGATCGGCGCCAGCGCCAACGTGCTGGTGGTGATGCGGGTCGGCCCGGTGCTGTTCGTGTTCGCGGCGCTGATCCTGA
>JBHEPC010000338.1:0-5606 GCA_046260475.1 Candidatus Krumholzibacteriia bacterium
CGGACCTGAAGGTCCCCGACAACGTGGTCGTGCGCAACGAGCGCATGGCGGTGGGGATCATGTCCCTGAGCTTCAAGGTCAAGTGCATCCTCGAGGGTGGGTACGAAAAACCGAGCGGGCTGGAGGGGGCGGACTAGCCCCTGGGCGAGTGACGATCGCGGCGGGGCGTCCTCCAGGGGGCGCCCCGTGTCTTATGCGCGGCCGTGCTCATCCCCAGCGAGCCGGCGACCAGCCCGCCGCCCACCACCAGGTAGGCCAGGGCGCGCGCCTGGACGTCAGCGCCCGATGTCCTTCAGCCGCCGCGGCCCCGCGCCGGCGATCTCCGGCGGGCAGCCGTCGGCGAAGAGCTTGAAGTTCTCGCGGAAGCGCGCGGCCAGGGCGTCGTAGCGCCGCCAGTAGTCGTCCTTGTCGCCCCAGCTCGAGGACGGGTCCAGCACCTCGTCCGGCACGTCGGGGCAACGCGTGGGCACGGCGAAGCCGAACAGCTCGTCCTGCCGGTACTCGACCCCGTCCAGCTTGCCCTCGAGGGCGGCGTTCAGCAGGGCGCGGGTGTGGCGGATCGAGATGCGCTTGCCGATGCCGAAGGGGCCGCCGGTCCAGCCGGTGTTGACCAGCCAGCAACTGGCGCCCGCGGCCTCCATCTTGGCCCGCAGCATGTCGGCGTAGACGAAGGGGTGGTGCACCATGAAGGGCGCGCCGAAGCAGGCGGAGAACGTCACCTCCGGCTCGATGCCCAGGCCGATCTCGGTGCCGGCGATCTTGGCGGTGTAGCCGCTGATGAAGTAGTAGATCACCTGTTCGGGCGTCAGCCGCGCGATGGGCGGCAGCACGCCCTGGGCGTCGCAGGTCAAGAGGATGATGTTGCGCGGGTGGGTGTCGACCATGCCCGGCTCGTGCACGCCCTCGATGAACGAGAGCGGGTAGCTGGCCCGGGTGTTCTCGGTCAGCTTGTCGTCGGCGAGGTCCAGCCGGCGCGTGGCCGGGTCGAAGACCACGTTCTCCAGGATGGTGCCGAAGCGGTGGGTGCAGGCGTGGATCTGGGGCTCGTGCTCGGCCGACAGGCGGATCACCTTGGCGTAGCAGCCGCCCTCGAAGTTGAAGACACCGCGGTCGGACCAGCCGTGCTCGTCGTCGCCGATCAGGGCGCGCCGGGGGTCGGCCGAGAGGGTCGTCTTGCCCGTGCCCGAGAGGCCGAAGAACAGCGCCGGCTCCTTCAGGTCCCGGTCGACGTTGGCCGAGCAGTGCATGGCCAGCACGCCGTCCAGCGGCTTCAGGAAGTTCATCACCGTGAAGATGGTCTTCTTGATCTCGCCGCCGTAGGAGGTGCCGATGACCAGGGCCTTGCGCTCGGCGAAGTTCACCGCCAGGGCGGTCGAGGTGCGCGTGCCGTCGATGCGGGGGTCGCACTTGAAGTGGGGCACGGCGATCAGGGTGAAGTCGGGCACGAACTCGCGGTACTCCTGGCGGCTGCGGGGCCGCAGGAACATGTTGCGCGCGAACAGGCCCTGCCAGGCGTCCTGGGTGACGATGCGCACGGCCAGCCGGTGCTCGGGGTCGTTGCCGCAGTAGACGTCCTGGACGAAGACCTCCTCGCCCTGCAGGTAGCTCTGCACGCGGCCGAAGAGGTTGGCGAACTTCTCCGGCGCCAGGGGGCGGTTGTACTCGCCCCACCAGATGCGGTCCTCGGTCTCGTGCTCCTTGACCACGAACTTGTCCAGGGCCGCGCGCGCGGTCCACTTGCCGGTGTTGACCAGCATGGGTCCCTGGTTGACGATGTGGCCCTCGCCGCGGAAGACGAACTCCTCGTACAGGGCCTCCTCGGTCAGGTTCCAGTAGACGCGCTTGAGTCCCACCAGGCCGTGGCTCTCGAGGCCGAACTCCGCGGCCATCTCCGTGGCGTGCCCCTGGGCCGGGGAGGAGATCTTCAGGTACTTGGTCATAGCCAGTCCCTCACCCTCTTGCGCTGGCCGATGATCAGTTCGTTGGGCGAATTGGGGTCCAGGGCCCACTTGATGCGCTCGATGCCCTGGATGATGTCCTTGCTGGAGCCGCAGGTGCTCAGGCGCAGGTGGCCCTCCATGCCGAACTCGACGCCGGGCACGGTGCAGACCATGACCTTGTCCAGCAGGAACTCGGCCAGGCGGCGGCTGTCCTTGTCGTAGGCGGAGAAGTCGGCGAAGCAGTAGAAGGTGCCGTCGGGCGGGCAGACCCTGACGCCGTCGAAGGCCTGCAGGCGCTGCAGCATCACCTTGGCGTTGTTCTCGAGGGTCATCACCAGGTTCTCGACGCAGTTCTGGGTGCCGTTGATGGCGGCCACGGCCGCCTTCTGCAGCAGCGCCGACGGGCCGCTGGTCTGGTGGGACTGGATGATGGACATGACCTCGATCAGGCGCGGGTTGGCCACGGCCCAGCCGATGCGGAAGCCGGTCATGGCGTAGACCTTGGACACGCCGTTGATGACGATCAGGCGGCAGTCCTCGCTGCCGAAATCGGCGGCGCAGGCGATGGGGTTGGTGACCCGCCGCCCGCCGAAGACCAGCCGGGTGTAGATGTCGTCCATGATCAGGTAGTAGCCCTCGCGCTCGCACAGGGCCACCACGTCGCGGATGAAGGACTCGGGGTAGATGGCGCCCGACGGGTTGTTCGGGCTGTTGATCATGATCGCCTTGGTGGCCGACGACAGGCGCTGGGTGATGTCCTCGATGGTCGGCACGTAGCCGCCGTCCATGGGCAGGGCGGGCACCGGCACGGCGCCGCACATCTTGACCATCTCCGGGTAGCTGACCCAGTAGGGCGCCGGGAACACCACCTCGTCCTGGGGGTCGAGGACGGCCTGCAGCGCGCACATGATCGCCTGCTTGGCCCCGCCCGAGGCCATGACCATCGCCGGTGTGGGCCGGAAGCCGTACTGGTCGGCGGTGGCGCGGATGATGGCGGCCTTCATCTCGGGCGTGCCGTAGGCGGGGGTGTAGCGCACCTCGCCCGAGGAGAGCATGGCCGCCGCCGCGGTCAGCGCGTCCAAAGGCGGCAGGCTCTTGGGCTCGCCGCCGCCCAGGTGGATGACGGGGTCGCCCTTGGCGCGCATGATGGACACGCGCTCGTTCATCTTCAGGGTGGCCGACTCCCGCAGGCCCCTGGCGATCAGGCTGATGGTCATCGTGATCCTCTTTTGCTGCCACGGCTCCCGCGCCGGCGACCACCGCGGCCGGGCGCGCCCGTGGAATCCGCTAGGGGTCAAATCTAAGCGCCCGCCGGGCGGAAGTAAACCGCCAACGGGGACGCGGGTTACGGGCGTGGAGGGATGGTGCGGATGTGTAACCGGGGTACCGGTCAGGGCGCCGTCTGCTCCCCGGTGCGGGGGCGCGGCGGCCTGGTGGCGGCGGTGGTATCGGGCCGGTAGGTGGGAACCTCATTCAAGATCGTGCGGGCCCGCCCGTGGCGGTCGGCGCCCCGCGTTGCTAGCCTTAGGGGCAAGCCCCCCGGTGGGCGCCGGTTGCCGCGGTCCGCTCCTCGGACCGCGCGGATGAATCCCTTCCCCGGCATGATCGCGCATATCCGGAGGTTTTTATGAACCACTTCGGCACCCTCGTCCTGGCCGCCCTGGCGGTGGCGGCCCCGCTGGCGCCTGCGGCCCAGGCCCAGGAGCATCCCCGACAGGCCGAACATCCCCAGCAGGCCGAGCACCCCGGCAAGAAGGCGGAGCATCCGGGCAAGGTGGAGCACCCGGGCAAGGCGGGCGACATCGTCGCCGTCGCGTCGGCGGCCGGCGGCTTCAAGACCCTGGTCGCCGCCATCGAGGCGGCCGGCCTGACCGAGACGCTGCAGGGGGAAGGGCCGTTCACCGTGTTCGCCCCCACGGACGAGGCCTTCGCCAAGCTGCCCGCGGGCACCCTGGAGAACCTGCTCAAGCCCGAGAACAAGGACAAGCTGACGGGCCTGCTGCGCTGCCACGTCCTGCCGGGCCGGATCGCGGCCGCGGACGTCAAGACCATGAAGGCCACCTCCCTGGGCGGCGAGGACCTGAACCTCGAGGTCAAGGACGGCACCGTGATGGTGGGCGGCGCGACCGTCGTCAAGGCCGACGTCCCGGCCAGCAACGGCGTCATCCACGTGGTCGACGCCGTGGTGCTGCCGGGGGTGCCGGCCCAGGTCGGCGGCGCCGGCAAGCCCAAGGACCATCCGGCCCACTAGAGCGCCGCGGCTTGCCGCGCAGCGCGGGGGCGACGGGCTGCCGGCCCGCCGCCCCCGTTTCCCCGACCGCGGGCCCCGCCGCCCGCCCAAGGAGTCCGGCATGCGTTTCTGCCTGTACCGCACGGCGGCCCGGACGGCCGCGACCGCCGTCCTGCTGGCCTGGGTCGCGGCCCTGCCGGCGGCGGCCGCCGCCCCGGCGCCGGTCGTGACCGCCGACATCCAGGCGGGCATCGAGGCGCACATCGCCGCCGAATCAGTGCGTACCGGCGGCTATTTCACCGTGCCCTACGGGGACGGGGAGCTGAAGCTGAAGCTCGTGCGCGTCCACGTCGAGTACCTGGCCACCCTGGGGCCGGGGCGCCACTTCGCCTGTGTGGACATGGCCAGCAGCGACGGCGAGTTCTACGACGTCGACTTCTTCCTCGCCGGTGACCCGGGCGGGATGACGGTCACCGAGACGACGGTCCACAAGCTCAACGGCCGCCCCTTCTACCTGTGGCAGCAGGACGCCAAGGGCCACTGGGTGCGCACGGCCGTGGACGAGGCCTCGCGCCGCCTGCTGGGGGTGGTCGAGGGCACGGACGCCTTCGAGTTCCGCTACCAGGCCACCCTGCCGCCGATCACGGGCCCGGCGCGCTGCTGGATCCCGCTGGCCGGGACGGACGCCCATCAGACCGTGACCGTGAGCGCCATGGATCTGCCCGGTGCGCACCGGGTGCTCGTCGACGCGGCCCACGGCAACCGGGTGCTCTACCTGGAGCTGACGCCGGCCGACAGCGGCAAGCGTCTGGAGATCGTCTACGCCGTCGAGCGGCGCGAGACGGGCGCCTACCCCGGCGACCCGGTCGAGGCCCGGCGCTACCTGCAGGCCGAGACCATGGTGCCGGCCGACGCCACGCTGCAGGCGGCCGCGACCCGGGCGGCCGCCGGCCGCGAGGGCGACCTGATGCGGGCCCGCGCCCTGTACGACCACGTGATGGACCAGATGCGCTACATGAAGTTCGGCGAGGGCTGGGGCAAGGGCGACGCGGTCTTCGCCTGCGACTCCCGGTACGGCAACTGCACCGACTACCACAGCTACTTCATCGGCATGGCGCGGTCCCTGGGCATCCCGGCCCGGTTCGCCATCGGGGCGGCCATCCCCTCGGAGCGGGACGAGGGCGGCACCGACGGCTACCACTGCTGGGCCGAGTTCTACGCCGACGGCAAGTGGTGGCCGGTGGACATCAGCGAGGCCGACAAGTTCAGCGCCCTGTCCATGTACTACTTCGGCCACCACCCGGCCAACCGCTTCGAGTTCACCCGCGGCCGGGACCTGGTCCTGGACCCGGGGCCGGCCGCGGGGCCGGTGAACTTCCTGGCCTACCCGCTGCTGGAGGTGGACGGGCAGGCGCAGCCGGTGCGGACCCTGTTCC
>JBHEPC010000442.1:0-6806 GCA_046260475.1 Candidatus Krumholzibacteriia bacterium
GGCGTGCAGGTCGCCGCCGGCGGTGGCGACCAGGAACCCGTCGTCCCCGCGCCGCAGGGCGGTCACGCCGCAGCGGGTGCGCACCTGGACACCCGCAGCCGCGGCCGCAGCGGTCAGGGCGCCCACGACGGTGGCCGAGTCGTCGGTGACCGGGAACATGCGCCCGTCGTCCTCGGTCTTCAGGCGCACGCCCTCGGCAGCGAACCAGGCCTCGGTCTCGGCCGGGCCGAAGTGGTGGAACGGGCCCCGCAGCTCGCGGCTGCCGCGGGGGTAGAAGACGACCAGGCGGGCGGGGTCGAAGCAGGCATGGGTCACGTTGCAGCGGCCGCCGCCGGAGACCCGCACCTTGCGCAGCACCTCGCCCCCCTGCTCCAGCAGGACGACGGGCAGGGCGGGGTTCGCACGGCGGGCGGTGACGGCGGCGAAGAAGCCGGCCGGGCCGCCCCCGATGACGACGAGCATGGCGCTCCGGGCGCGTTGTCCGCGCGGTCGAACGTTGGTATCGTGTGCGGATCATCGCCGATATCCGGGAAATCAGCCACAAGGAGACGAGCCATGCCCGCAGCCGGCACCAAGGCGCCCGCCTTCACCCTGCCCAACCAGGACGGCAAGAAGATCAAACTGTCGGACTTCAAGGGCAAGACCGTCCTGCTGTTCGCCTACCCGAAGGCTGCCACCAGCGGCTGAACCGTCCAGGCCAGGGGGTTCCGGGAGAACCTCGCCGCCATCACCAAGGCCGGGGGCATCGTCCTGGGCGTGAGCCCCGACCCGGTGGCCAAGCTGAAGAAGTGGCACGACAAGGAAGCGTTCGGCTACGACCTGCTGTCGGACGAGGCCCACGAAGTGCTGCAGGTGTACGGCGCCTGGGGCGAGAAATCCATGTACGGGAAGACGTCTTTCGGCGTCGTGCGCAGCCACTGGGTGATCGGCCCGGACGGCCGGGTCGTCGACGAGCAGATCAAGATCTCGCCCGCCGACAGCGTCGCCCGAGGCACGGCGTGCGTGCTGGGGAAGGAGTGATTGTTAGGACCGGAGGCCGAGGTCCGCTTTCGCTAGCGGTCCGGGCGGCCCGCGGCACCGCGCCCCCTCCCGGCCGGAGACTGCGCGGCTTGCCTCGGGCGGACGGAACCGGTAAAATGACAACACCTGTTCTTTTGCCGGTGGTCCGTATTGCCGACCCCGGGGGAAGCTGCGGCCGTCCCGCCGCGCGCTGCAGGAGGGGACGATGACGAGACCGGGCAAGAGTGCGGCGCTCCTGCTGCTGCTGCTGGCGTTGGCGGCCTGCGCCGGCGACGAACCGGGACTGCCCAAAGATCCCGGCGGCGGCACCGACGATCCGCCCCCGCCGCCGACGGGCACCCTGGTGGCCGACCACGCCGCCGCCGACGCTTTCGTGGGCATCCCTCCGGCGGCCATCGCGGCGGCCGCGGGCCTGCGCCTCTACTACGGCCACACCTCCCACGGCAGCCAACCCCTGACCGGCCTGGCCATGATCTGGGCCTGGGACCACGCCTACGTCCGGCCCGCGGTGGTGGAGGTGAACGCCGACCTGGGCACCCTGGGGGACGTGCGCTGGGCCGCCACCACCCGGAACCATCTGGCCGCGCACGCGGCCCAGACCGACGTGGTGCTGTGGTCCTGGTGCGGCGGCGTCTCCACCAACACGACCGCGGGGATCGACGCCTACCTGGCGGCCATGGACCAGCTGGAGACGGACTTCCCGGACCTCGTCTTCGTCTACATGACCGGGCACCTGGACGGCACCGGCGACGCGGGCACGCTGCACGCCAACAACGAGCGCATCCGCACCTGGTGCGCCGCCCACGGCAAGTGGCTGTACGACTTCGCGGACATCGAGAGCTGGGATCCCGCCGGCGTCCGCCACCCCGACGCCACCGACGCCTGCGGCTGGTGCGCCGAATGGTGCGTGGCCCACGAATGCGCCGACTGCTGGGGCTGCGCCCACAGCCACTGCTTCAACTGCTGGCGCAAGGGGCAGGCCTTGTGGTGGCTGCTGGCGCGCATCGCCGGGTGGGACGGCGGCGCCTAGACGCAGCCGAAAACCTACACGTCGCCGACGCCGGCCGCACGCAGCGCGGCCAACAGTGGCCCGTGCAGCGTGCCGTTGCTGGCGACCACGCCCAGATTCCGCTCCAGGCGGCGGCCCTGGCCGAAGTCCAGCTCGCGCCCCAGCACGTCGGTCACCCGTCCGCCGGCCTCGAGGACCGCCAGCACGCCGGCGGCGTGGTCCCAGATCAGCTCCCGATAGTCGCTGCGGCGGGGCAGGCGCAGGTAGGCCTCGGCCTCGCCCCGGGCCACCACCGCGTACTTGGCCATGGAGTCCAGGCGGCGGGGCTCGGCGACGATGGCCAGGCAAGCCGCCACCTGGGCCGCCTTGTCGTGGGACGAGTGGGCGGCCTCCACCGACTCGCAGAAGCGGATCCGGGCCGGATCGGTCTCGCTGCTGACGCGCGCCGGCCGGGCCGGGCCGTCGGCGGCCATGGGCAGCTGCCAGGCGCCGCGGCCGCGGCTGGCCACGATCACCGTGCCGTCGCCCCGGTCGCCGTCGAGGCGCGCGCCCAGGTTGGGGCAGGCCAGGGCCGAGCAGGCGACCTGGCCGTCCAGGATCAGAGCCAGGCCCACGGCGTACTGCTCGCCCCGCAGGAAGCCCTTGGTGCCGTCGATGGGGTCGAGGGTCCAGAAGCGGGCGCCGTCGGCGGTGCCGTTGCCCCGGTCGATCCAGGCGCACACGGCGGTTTCGTCCGCGCCGGGGGCGTGGGCCTGCACGTGGTCGACCACCTGCGCCAGCAACGCGGCGTTCGCGGGCTGGCGCAGCTCGGCGCTGTCCTCCTCGCCCAGCACCGGGTCGTCGGGGAACGCCGCCGCAAGCGCCCGGCAGACCAGGGCCTGGCTGCCGTAGTCGGCCACCGTCACCGGGCTCTTGTCCTTCTTCTGCATGGCGCCCGGGTCGATCAGGGCCTGCACCCGGCGGCACAGCAGGCCCGCCTCCCGCACCGCCGCCAGCGCGGTGTCCAGTTCGCGGGCCAGGGGATCGTCGTGCCAGGGGGTGCTCATGGTGCTCCTTCGGGGTCGGGATCCTGGGCCTGGGCCCAATCTACACCTCGTCCGGGACCGGGGCCACGGGCCGGTCGGCCGCGTCCATCAGCTCCCGGTGCAGCCGCCGTGCCCGCGTCGCCACCACCGCGGTCTCCACCGTGTCCCCGGCGAGGATCAGCGCCGTGGCCAGCAGCGCGCCGTTCAGGGCGGGGTTCCAGGCCACCAGGGCGAAGCCCGGCACCACCAGCACCAGGCCCTTGAGCAGGCTGGCGGCGGCGATCACGCCGGTGCGCCGCCGGTTCATCAGGAAGCCCTGGCTGACCGAGCGCAGGCCCATGGTCAGCGGCTGGTAGGGGATCAGCAGCAGGGCCGTGGCCACGTAGGCGGCCTTGTCCGCCGGCAGCGAGAACACGTCCCGCAGCAGCACCTGGCGCAGCGGCGTCCACACCCAGACCGCCACCAGCACCACGAACAGGCCGATCACGGCGGTGGCGAAGCGGGTCAGTTTGCGCAGGTCGTACCTGTCCCGCAGCAGCACCAGGGTGGTGTTCTGCAGGGCCCACAGGGGCGAGGACATCAGCACCAGCAGCGGGAACACGAACCCCAGGCCCCCCTGGGCCAGGTCCGGATCGGTCGTCCGGCCCATCACCGCGTTCAGCAGCGGCCGCATGGCCGACCAGGTCACGGTGCTGACCATCAGGGGGCCGACGAAGGTCAGGAAAGGCCGCCAGCCCACGCGCTCGTCCTGTGCGCCGTCGACCCCCGCGGCGCCCCGCCGCGCCAAGCGCCAGGCGCGCCAACCCGAGTAGAGGGTCTCGGCAAGGACGGCCAAGGTCATGGCCGCCCCGCCGACCACCGCCGGCGGCCAGCCGACGCGGCCCATGAGGCCGAACACGGCGGCCGCCACCAGGACCAGGCGCAGGCCCGTGGCCTGGCTGATGATCAGCGTCGCCCGGTGGCGCAGGACGATGCCCCAGGCCAGGGCCCGCAACGGCAGCAGCAGGGGGATGGGCGCCTGCACCAGCAGGATGCCCCGGGCCAAGGCGGTCACCGCGGGGGTCGAGCCCATGAGCCGGCCGAAGACCAGGTCCCCCGCCGGCGTCAGGGCCAGCACCAGGTCGATCACGCAGATGACCAGGCCCAGGCTCAGGCTCTTGACGATCAGGTCGCGCCGCGCCCGCCGTCCGGTGCCCATGGCGGTGACCATCTGCTGGAACGGAAACAGGGGCGAGTTGAGGAACACCGCCAGGCCGAAGCCCACGCCGTAGGCCGCCAGCTGGACGATGGCGTCGTCGCTGCGCCCCAGCCCCGCGTTGATGACGGGGTGGGCCACCGTCATCATCTGGCTGGTCAGCACCAGGGGCCAGTAGAAGGCGAAGATCTGGCGATGGCGCAGCGGCGGCTGGGCCGGCGCGGCCGTGGTCGCGGTGCCCCCCGGGGCGCCTACTCCCACTCGATGGTCCCCGGCGGCTTGCTGGTCAGGTCGTAGGCCAGGCCGCTGATGGCGGGCAGGGCCAGGATGTCCCGGCGCAGGTCCGCCAGCAGCTCGGGCGGCAGTTCGGCCGCCGTGGCGGTCATGGCCCGCTCGCTGCGGATGGGGCGGACGATGCACAGCTCCTCGCCCCGGCCGTCGATCTCCAGGGGCACCAGCACGGTGGGGCACTGCCACACCTGGTCGTACAGGCCGTGGCGCCGCAGCGCCGCCATGACGATGTGGTCGCATTCGCGCAGCAGGTCCAGGCGGTCGCGGCTCATGCCCGCGGCCAAAGGCAGGAAGCTCTGGGGCAGGGTGTCGGCCAGGTTCCACAGGGCGCGGTTCAGGCCGCCCACGGTCTTGAACACCCGGCCCGCCAGCTGCTTCAGCCTGGCCCAGTCCGCCTGGCCGTGGAAGAGCACCGGGTGCTCGTAGCTGCGCAGGTCGGCCTTCACCCCGACCGACCTGATGGGCAGGGGCGCGGCCTGCAGGCCGGCCTCGGCGGCCAGGGCGTCGACCGCCGGGGCGATGGCCACCAGCTGCGCCGCGTCCGGGACGTGCCCGTCCGAGCACAGCAGCCGCACGCCCAGGCCCGGCCCGGGGAAGGGGTGGCGCCAGATCATCTCGTGGGGGATGCCCAGCTTCGCGCCCAGCTCGCGCACCTCGACCTTGTAGAGGTCGGCCAGGGGCTCGACCACCTTCCCGGCGGCGATCATCTCCTCGATGATGGGCACGCGGTTGTGGTGGGTCTTGATGGTGTCGGCGCGCTTGGTGCCGCCGGTCTCGATGGTGTCGGGGTAGATGGTGCCCTGGCCCAGCAGGTGGTCCTCGAGGCCCAGGCGCCGCGCCTCGCTCTCGAAGACGGCGATGAAGGTGTCGCCGATGGCCCGGCGCTTCGCCTCGGGCTCGATCTTGTCCTTGAGCGCCGCGAGGAAGGCGTCGCCGGCGTCCACGAAGTGGAAGTCGCCGCCCAGGCCCAGGTCCTCGAACATGGCGCAGACGGCCCTGGACTCGTCCTTGCGCATCAGGCCGTTGTCCACGTGCAGCAGCTTCAGGCGGCCGGGCCCGAGGGCCTCGGCGAAGAGCTTCGCCGCCACGGTCGAGTCGACGCCGCCGGACGCCAGCAGGAACACCGACCGGTCGCCCACGCGGTCGCGGATGCGCTGCACCTCCTCGTCGACGAACTTCTCCATGGTCCAGGTGGGCCGGCAGCCGCAGATCCCGCGCGCGAAGTTGGCGATCATTTCGTCGCCGTGCAGGGTGTCGTCCACCTCGGGGTGGAACTGCAAGCCGTAGCGCCGCAGCTTGTCGCTGCCGATGGCAGCGAAGCGGTGCGGCTCGGCGCCCTCGCCCAGCACGCTCCAGCCCAGTTCGGTGAAGTCCGGGCCCACGGCGGTGACCGAGTCGTAGTGGCTCATCCACACCTGCTCGACCTTCTGCAGGCCCGCGAACAGGGGGTGGTCCCCGTCGATGTGCAGGTCCGCGTGGCCCCACTCCTGCTTGCCGTGGACCACGGTGCCGCCGTAGTGCTTGGCGATCTCCTGGTGGCCGAAGCAGAAGCCGAGGACGGGGACGTCC
This sequence comes from Candidatus Krumholzibacteriia bacterium, assembly GCA_046260475.1. Classification (GTDB taxonomy): domain Bacteria; phylum Krumholzibacteriota; class Krumholzibacteriia; order LZORAL124-64-63; family LZORAL124-64-63; genus JACZKN01. The sequence goes on from JBHEPC010000442.1 coordinate 6,110, forward strand.
AGGTCCAGGATGCCCTTGTTCCAGTCCGCATCCTCGCCGAAGGAGGCCAGCGACGGGCTGCCGCTGAGGATGACGCCCTTGAAGCCGGCGAAGGCCTCGTCCGGGTCCTCGGGCTGGCGGATCTCGGCCAGGACCTGCGCCCGCCGCACCTTGGTGGCGATCAGGTGGGCGTACTGCCCGCCGAAGTCGACGACGGCGATCTTGTCGTGCTGCATCGGTCCATCCCGCGGTTCGGGGCGGCGAGGGGAGGGCCGGGCCCAGAGGCCGCCCGGGAAGGCCCCATAGATAACAAAAGGCGGGGGGATTCTCAACCGGGTTCGGGGCGCTCACGCGCGGCGGCGGCGGCCCATCGATGGTATACTCCCCGCCGTGGCGCGAGGTTCCGGTCCCGGTCGAGAGGTCCGCAATTGTTTGTCAGGCTGCTTCTTGTCCTGGCGTTGGCAGCCGGCCTGGAGGAGGCCGCCCCGGCGGCCGAAACCGTCACCGTCCCCCTGCCTTTGGCTGACCCTCCGGTCTTCCTGGGCGAGGGCGACGCCGTCGAGCTGCCCTTCGCCGCCGGCCGCGACCTGGCCGGCCTGAGCGCCGCCGCGGTGCGCGTGCGGGGCTCGGGCGACTTCTTCCGCAGCATCTGCTGGAACTTCGGCGACTTCGGCGGCGGCCAGTGGTCCTACCGCGAGGACGCGGGCCTGACGGCGAC
>JBHEPC010000414.1:0-3084 GCA_046260475.1 Candidatus Krumholzibacteriia bacterium
GCCTGGTGGGCTGCTGCTGACGTTCTCCTGCTCGGGCGGCGTGGACGCGGCCCTGTTCCAGAAGATCGTCGCCGGGGCGGCCCTGGATGCGGGGGTGGACGCGACCATCCTGGCGCCGATGGCCCAGGCGGGCGACCACCCGGTGGCCCTGGCCTTCCCCGAGGGGGCCTACCTCAAGGGCCTGCTCTGCCGGGTCGCGGGGGACCGCTAGCGGCCCGGCGCGGCCTGACCCTGGTGCGCGAGGGGCCGGACGCCATGGCCCTGCACCTGCGGGTGGAGGGGGGCGGGGCCGGGGGTATCGTCACCTTCGCCTACCGCCGGGACATGCCGCGTTAGGCGCGAATATGGTGGGACGGCCTCGGTATCAAGTGCTACCATGCGGCCGTGTGGGGAAGGCGGGCGATGAGGCCCGACCGGACCCGGCCGGGACAAGACGAGGAGGACCTGCGATGCTGAGAACGGTGAACGCGAAGACGGTCATGGCGGTGCTGGCGGCCTGTGCCGTCCTGATGCTGGCCGGCGCGGACGACGCCGCCGCCCAGGGGCGTTTCGGCTTCTTCGGCGGCCTGAACTTCGCCAACATGGGCGGGGACATGGATGACGTCGGCGACCAGTTGGCCGCGGATCTGGGGGACCAGTTCGGCGGCACCTGGACGGCGGAGAAGGCGGCCAAGACCGGCCTGGGCTTCGGTGCCTACTACTTCGTGCCCCGCAGCCCGACCATGGGCTTCCAGATCGAGGCCCAGTACATCCGCCGCGGCGTGAAGTTCGACATCGCCTCCGGCGGCGAAGAGGCCGAAGTGGGCCTGAAGCTGGACTACTTCGAAATCCCGCTGCTGCTGCGGATCTCCCCGGGCGCGGCGGACAGCGACGCCCGCCTGATTTTCCTGGTCGGCCCGGTGATCGGCTTCAAGGCCGGCGCCGATCTCGAGGTCGAGGCCGACGGCCAGAGCGAGACCACCGACGTCGGCGACGAGTTCAAGTCGACCACCTTCGGCGCCCTCGGTGGCATCGGCGTGACCGTCGCCACGGGCGAGAATGCGGCGTTCCTGCTTCAGGCCCGCTACTACCTGGGTCTGTCCAACGCCATGGACGACGAGGAATTCTCCAGCAAGTCGGGGGACTTCGGGTTCTTCGCGGGCATGGAGTTCGGCTTCGGCAACTAGACGCGCCCGGCGACGGCCGGCGGCATTCTGCGGGCCCGCGCTTCCCTCCAGAGGGGGGCGCGGGCCCGCGTGCGTGACCAGCCGCCCATGAGGGACTCCCGCGCTGCTGCCATCAAGAAAACACTTAATCGCCGTCTGCCGGGGTCGATCCATTCCGTGAGTCGCAATCCCATTTTGCCGGTCCGGAACGCCCCGGTGTTCCGCCGCCGGCGGCGTCACCGGGCAAGCAGTTGCCCGTGAGGGTGAACCATGACCACGAAGACCGATCCCGACCTCGAGGCTGCCACGACCCTGGACCAGGCCGGCGGGCAGACCGCCGTCGCCGAGGTCGAGGACGACATGGAGTTCCTGGACGAGTTCATCTCCGAGTGGATGGACCACCTGGAGGCGTCCCAGAACGCCCTGCTGAGCCTGGAGGAGGACCCCGGGGACATGGAGGCGCTGAACGCCATCTTCCGGGCGTTCCACTCCATCAAGGGCGGCGCCGGTTTCGTCAACCTGCTGGACCTGCAGAAGCTGGCCCACCGCGCCGAGAACCTGCTGGACCGCGCCCGCAACGAGGAGATCCGCATCACCGGCGGCTACGCCGACATCGCCCTGGAGTCCACCGACACCCTGCGGGCCATGATCCGCGACATCGCCGCGGCCGGCGGTCCTGTCGCCACGCTGCCGCCAAACTACGAACCGCTCATCCAGAAGCTGGAAAGCCCCGAGGACCACGTCGGCGGCGGGGGCGCGGCGGCGGTGGCCCCGGCAGCAGGTGCTGACGCCGCCGATGCCGGGGACGACGCCGACTTCGACATGCCCGAGATCCCGGACGCCGAGCTCGAGCGCCCGTGCGCGGAGGCCGACGGCGACCCGTCCGCCGTCCCCGTGCCGACCCTGGCCGACCTGCGCGCCGCGGCCGAGGAGGCCGACTCCAAGCCCGCGCCCGCAGCCGCCGCCAACGCCAACGCGGCCGCTGCCGAAAGCGCCACCATCCGCGTCCAGACCGACCGCATGGACAAGCTGATCAACATGGTGGGCGAGCTGGTGGTGGCCCATTCCATGCTCGAGCAGCTGGGCATCGAAAGCGTCGACCGCGGCGAGCGCTACATCCGCAACGTCTCGCTGCTGGGCAAGATCACCCGCGACCTGCAGGGCCTGAGCATGTCCATGCGCATGGTGCCGTTGAAGGCCTCGTTCCAGAAGATGAAGCGGCTGGTGCGGGACCTGGCGCGCAAGACCGACAAGACCGTCGAGTTCGTCACCGAGGGCGAAGACACCGAGATCGACCGCAACGTGGTCGAGCTGGTGACCGATCCCCTGGTGCACATGATCCGCAACTCCATGGACCACGGCATCGAGAGCCCCGAGGCGCGCCGCGCCGCCGGCAAGTCCGAGCGCGGCCGCGTCGTGCTGCGCGCCTACCACGCCGACGGCAACGTCGTGATCGAGGTGGAGGACGACGGCCGCGGCCTGGACCCGGACCGCATCCTCGCCAAGGCCCTGGAGAAGGGCCTGGTGGGCGAGCGGCGGGACCTCTCCCGGCGCGAGATCCTCAACCTGGTCTTCGCCCCGGGCTTCTCGACCGCCGAGCAGGTCACCGCCGTCAGCGGCCGCGGCGTGGGCATGGACGTGGTGCGCCGCAACGTCGAGAGCGTCCAGGGGCGCATCGACATCGATTCGGAGGTGGGCCGGGGCTCGCGCGTGACCATGCGCATCCCGCTGACCCTGGCCATCATCGACGGCATGCTGATCCGCGTCGGCGCGGAGCACTTCATCGTGCCCACGCTGTCGGTGCGCCAGGCGTTCCGGCCGCTGCCGTCGGCGCTGACGACCGTCGTCGAGCGCGGCGAGATGGTCCGCCTGCGCGACCAGATGATCCCCATCATCCGCCTCGCCAGCCTGTTCGGCGTGACGGGGGCGAGGCAGGAGG
>JBHEPC010000443.1:0-3621 GCA_046260475.1 Candidatus Krumholzibacteriia bacterium
CCCTCGCCCGCCAGGCGGCCGCCGCGCTCGAGGTACTCCAGGCCGTCGATGTGGTCGCGCCAGGCCCAGAACCCGCCGTCGGCATCGTCCAGGCCCACGGCCTCGGCCAGCGAGCGCCTTTCGAGGCGGGGCTGCTCGGCCGAGCCGCGGTTGACCGGTGTGGCCAGGCGCACCCGCCCGGTGGTGGAATCGTAGGCGTTGTTGTACAGGACGAGGGCCGCCTGCTCGCCCCGGCGGTTGCTGTAGGCGAAGACGTTCTCGTCCACCCAGCCGCCGTCGGTCTCGAAGTCGTAGAGGGCGAACTCGGCCGCGTCGGAGAACAGGTAGCGGCGGCGCAGCAGGGGGAAGATCTCGCGCTCGTGGCGCCGCACCATGTCCTGGTCGATGGGCTCGTCCCAGTAGGCGCGCCGGTACTCCATGCCGTACTTCTCGGTGAAGCCCTCCACCTGGCCGTGGCCCAGCATGGGCAGGCCGGGCATGGTGGCCAGCAGCACGGCGCAGCCGAAGTACTTGTCGCCCCGGCCGAACTGCTCGACGGCGGTCTTCTCGTCGGGGTTGTTCATGAAGTTCACGAACCGCTGCAGCACCGCGGGGCTGAACTCCAGCACGTTCTTGAGGGTCTGCCGGTACTTCTGGTTCTCCTCCATCTTGAGCATGTTCATGAACGCCGAGTTGTAGACCCGGTGCATGCCCAGGGTGCGCACGAAGTAGCCTTCCATCAGCCAGAAGGCCTCGGCCAGCAGCAGGGTATCGGGCGCCTCGGCGGCGACCCGGTCGACCACCTCGCGCCAGAACTCGGCGGGGAAGGCACGGTCGAAATCCGGCTTGGACAGGCCGTGCTCGGCCCGCGACGGGATGGCGCCGGCGTCGCCGGGGGCGGGGAACCACAGGCGCTGGTAGTGCTTCTTGGCCAGGGTCATCGCCGCGTCGAAGCGGATGATGGGGAACATGCGGGCCACGTGCAGGATGACGTCGCTGACGGCCCGGCGCACCTCAGGCAGCAGGAAGTCCAGCTGCGCGGTGTCGTTCCACGGCGTGCTGGTGCCGTCGTTGCCGTGGTAGATGTAGCGGGTCTGGCCGCTATGCTCGTCCACGCGCTGGAAGACGACGGCGGCGTCGCTGCGGTCCCAGTAGCCGTCCTCGATGCGCACCGCGACGCCGGGCGTCTCGCACAGGTCGCCGCCGGTGAAGCGGTAGGCGGGGTAGGGCGGGTGGTCCAGCTGCAGGAAGTACTCGGGATGCTCGACGATCCAGCGGCTGTCGATGCCCATGTGGTTGGGCACCATGTCGCTGGCCAGGCGGATACCCCGGCGCGCGGCCCGGTCGCGCAGGTCGCGCCAAGCGTCCTCGCCCCCCAGGTCCCCGGCGATGACGTACTCCTTCAGGGCGTAGGCGCTGGCCGCGGCCTCGGTGTTGCCCAGCCACTGCTTGATCAGGCGCGAGGCGGTCGAGCGCTCCCACAGGCCGATCAGCCACAGCCCGTTGACGCCCCAGCGGGCCAGCTTGTCCAGTTCGGCGTCGGGCACGTCCGCCAGCGTGCGCACCGGCCGGCCGTGCTGGCGCGAGAGCTGGTCCAGCCACACGTGCACCGACTTGGCCATCAGCACCACGTTGCTCATCCAGTCCGCGTCGGTGCTGAAGGCCTCGGGCTCGGGACCGGCCTCGGCCCAGCCGGCCCGGCCGGGGCCGAACTCCAGCACCGGCGGCGGCCCGGGCTCGCCGGCGCGGTGCACGTCGATCTCCTGGAGCACGTCCAGCGCCGTCTGCAGGCCCGCCAGCAGGTCATCCGGCAGCAGGTCGGCCCAATGCTCGCGCATCCAGCGCAGCTGCCCCGCCAGGGAGTGGGGGCTGGCCTGCAAAGGCGCCCGCAGCAGGGCGAACAGGGGCTGCCCCGTCGCGCCGGGAGGCTCGTCGGTCTCCAGGTAGCGCTCCAGGTCGGTGACGAACGGGACGTAGCCCGCCCGCTGGCGCAGCTCGCTGTCGTCGAACAGGGGCAGGGCGCGGGCCGCCGCCGGGTTGGTGGCGTTCAGGAACAGCAGCACCAGCTCGAGGGTGGCCGGGTCCGGGCCGCGGCCGCCGTCCGTGTCGGCCAGGAAGTGCTCGGGCCGGTCGCCCCCGGGGCGCACGTCCACCGGCGGGTACAGGGTGACGAAGGTCTCCAGCAGGCGCCGCACCTCGCCCGGGCCCAGGCGGACGGCTGCCCGCTCGCGGCCCCGGGCCAGGCTGCCCGGGTTCTCCACCTCGAAGTAGCGCCGGGCCACCCAGCGCAGCACGCCGTTGACCGTGCGCAGGGCCAGCAGCTCCTCCGCCGGCAGGGGCGGGGCGTCGCCCAGGCGCGGGGCCAGGCGGCGCAGGGTGCGGGTGGGCTCGCCCCCGGCCTTGGCCACCGCGTCGGCCACCTCGAAGCGGTCCCAGGCCCGGTCGACCAGGGGGATGCCCAGCAGGAAATACTCGCGGTTCGGTTGCAACGGCGGTTTCATGGACGGTGGCGCGCCTTTCCTGCTTGATCGTGATGGTGGTCTGCTCCCATTATCCGGTCGTTGCGCCAAAACACAAGGTTCGTTGCACGATTTGCCAGGGTCCGGGACCGTCCGGCCAGCCGCGGGAGAACAGCAACGTGAAGAAGACCATCCGCATCGGCAACGCCGGCGGCTTCTGGGGGGACGACCTGGACGCGTTCCGCCGGCAGCTCATGGGCGGCCCCCTCGACTACATCACCATGGACTTCCTGGCGGAGATCACCATGTCGATCCTCCGCCGGCAGCAGGAGAAGGATCCGCAGCTGGGCTACGCCGCCGACTTCCTGGCCCAGCTCGAGCCGACCCTGCCCGAGATCGTGGCCCGCGGCGTCAAGGTGATCACCAACGCCGGGGGCATGAACCCCGAGGGCCTGGGCCGGCGCATCCGCGACCTGGCCCGCGCCCAGGGTTTGGCGGTCAAGGTCGGCGTCGTGGACGGGGACGACATCGCCGGCCGCCTGGACGAGCTGCGCGCCACGGGCGAGCATTTCGCCAACATGGAAACGGGCGCGGATTTCGGCGCGGTGCGCGACCGCGTCGTCGCGGCCAACGTCTACCTGGGGGCCGAGCCGGTGGTCGCCGCCCTGGACGCCGGCTGCCAGATCGTGGTCACCGGCCGCGTCACCGACACCGGCATCACCCTGGCGCCCATGATCCACGAGTTCGGCTGGGCCATGGACGACTGGGACCGGCTGGCCGCGGGCATCGTCGCCGGCCACGTCATCGAGTGCGGCGCCCAGGCCACCGGCGGCAACATCACCGACTGGCACGAGGTGCGGTCGTTCCACGCCATCGGCTACCCCATCATCGAGATGACCGACAGCGGCGCCTTCACTGTCACCAAGCACCCGCGCACCGGCGGCCTGGTCAACGAGAAGACCGTCAAGGAGCAGCTGATCTACGAGATGGGGGACCCGGCCCAGTACATCTCGCCCGACGGCGTGGCCTTCTTCGACACCGTCCGCCTGGAGGACCGGGGGCGCAACCGCGTGCGGATCAGCGGCGTGCGCGGCGGCCCGGCGCCCGAGATGTTCAAGGTCTCGATGGCCTACGACGACGGCTTCAAGGCCGACGGCGAGGTCCTGGTCTCCGGGCCCCAGGT
>JBHEPC010000446.1:0-4488 GCA_046260475.1 Candidatus Krumholzibacteriia bacterium
CCTCGGGGCCGACGAAGACCGCGTCCCGGGGCAGAGGCGCCGGCAGGGCGAACAGGCTGCCGTCCATGCTCTTGGAACCGCCTGGGGCAAGGTGGCGAATGGGGCTGCAACCCGGCAACTGTAAAGATATTTACCACCGAACGCAACAAAAAAACGGGGCTCCCGAGGGAGCCCCGTGCCTGATCCTGCCTAAGCGCGGTCTAGAGTTCCTCGATGCCCGCGATGACGCGGGCGACGCCGCCGGCGACAGTGTCGCGGACTTCGACCGCGTTGTAGAAGCCCTGGGCGAGCCGCTCGCGGGCGGCCGCGACCTTGTCCTGGCGAATGTCCGGCTCGGCACCGGCCGCGGCCAGGCCCTGGTCCAGGGTCCGGCGCAGCTCCACCAGCCGGTGGGCCGTCGCGGAGATCTCGGCCCGGTCCCGCACCGGTTCGGTGCCCGCGCCCCGGGCGGCCGCCGCGGCGGCCTCCTCGCGGGCGGTCTCGTCGCGCCGCTGGGTGCCCTGGAACGCGTCGATGACGCCCTGACGCAGGTGTAAAGAGGTGGTGATCGGGTTCATCGCCATGGCGGTCGAGCCTCGCTTCCTGGGCCGGGAGGTGGTCGCATTCTGCACGCTCCACGCAAACGCCGTGCCCGTCGGCTGATCGTGCTGGTCGCCTCTTGCGGCCGCTGCCCAGGATATCGGCCGGTGGCGGCCAGAACTTGAGGGCCCAAAGGCTTGCCGGGGGAAAAATCTGCCCGGCGCCTGGCGGGGCCCGGCGCCCGCCTCCGGCCGACCGCGCGCCACGGCCGGCATGAATCCTGACGCCGGGCGCCTGGAATGCGTTCCGAACGGCTGCCGGCCCTAGTCCGGCCGCCCCCGGGTCATCCGCCGCAGGCGCTCGGCCAGCGGCGCGAGCTCAGTCCAGTGCGGGCTGGCCGCCACCAGCCGGTCGGCGAGGGCTGCGGCCCGGACCAGGCGCCCGGTCTTGATCAGCAGGCGCAGCTCCTCCCGATCCAGCAGCAGCGACCCCGGGTCCAGCGCCCGGCGGGCCGCCGCCAGGCAGCCCTTCACGTCCGCCCAGCGCTCCTGGTCGGCGCGGGTACGGATCAGCTCGAGCCAGGCGAAGAGGCTGGTGGGATCCTGGGCCACCGCCTCCTCCAGCAGGGCGGCCGCCTCGTCCAGGGCCGCCGCCTCCCGGCGCAGCCGGCCCAGCAGCACGTGCCCCCGGACCACCGCCGCCTCGCCGGCCGGGCCGGCGGTCACCCGGACCAGTTCGGCGGCGGCCTCGTCGGGCCGCCCGTCCTCCAGCAGGGCGGTGGCCCATTCCAGGCGGGCGGCGGGGTCGTCCGGACGGTCGGCGAGCTTGCGCCGGGCCAACTCCCGATAGCGGCGCGACCGGTCGCGGTTGGCCTCGTCCCCCATCACGTAGCCGAAGTGGTGCACCGGCACGTCCAGCCGGTGGATGGGCAGACCGGCCGCCTGCACGGCCGGCAGCACCGACTCGTGGACCCGCCCGCTGAACCGGATGTCCGGGCGGTTGGGGAAGATCCCGATGCGGCGCGAGACGAAGTACCCCGGATAGTTCCCCTCCAGCTCGGGGTACGCCCCCACCGCCGGCTGGAACTCGACGTGGGTGCGCACGGACATGTAGTTGCGGGCCTCCTGGACCAGGGCGCAGTCGCGGCCGGCCAGCACCCGCCGCAAGCGGGGGAAGTCCCGGGCGCCGATGCGCTCGTCCGCGTCCAGCAGCAGGATCCAGCGGCCGGTGGCGGCCGCCTGGGCGGCGTTGCGGGCGGCGGCGAAGTCGTCGTTCCAGGCGATCGGCACGACCGTCGCGCCGGCGGCGCGGGCCGCGTCACCGGTGCCGTCGCCGGCGCCGGTGTCGCCGACCACCAGCTCGTCCGCCAGCTCCCGGTGGTGGGCCAGCATCCCCGGCAGCAGTTCCGCCGCCCCCCGGGCGATCATCACCAGGCTCAGCAGCTTCATACCGAGTCGAACCCCCAGACCGCCGCCGCGAGCACGCCGGGGCGCACGCCGCCCTGGCCGTCGGGTGCCCCCAGCCAGGCCGCCGCCTGCTCCGCCGCGGCCGGCGGGGCGACCCCGGCCGCTGCAGCCGCCGCCGCCAGCAGGTCCGGCCGCACCACGCACCACTGCCCCGAGGGCTGCACCGCCCAGCCCGCGTCCCGGGCGGCCAGCGCCTCCAGCAGGGCCTCGCCGCCGGCGGGGATGAGCACGGCCTCAACCCAGCGGCGGCCGTGGGCCTCCGCCAGCAGCGCCAGCACGGCGTCGCAGGGCCCGTCCCACTCGGGCACGTAGCCGGGGAAGTCGGCGCCCTTGCCGCAGAACACGGCGGCGACCACGGCGCCCGTCCCGTCGACGGCCACCAGCCCCCGGGTGCCGGGCATCCCGTACAGCCGCCGGTCGTCCCCCGGCTGCCGCACGGTGCGCCACCGGTGCCGGGCGTAGAGGGCGGCCACCGCCGGCGCGTCCGTGCCCGCGTAGGCGCGGATTGTCAGCCCCGGCGGCGCCGGCGGCCAGGCGACGCCGGCCAGGTCGGCGTGGTGTTCCCAGCCGGCGGCGGCGAATCCCCGGCCGGCATAAATTTCCGGCTGGTCGGTCCAAAGCACCGCCAGCGGCACATCCTGCCGCCGCAGCCGCTCGAGCAGGGCGTTCTGCAAGGCCGTGCTCAGGCCCCGGCCCCGGAACTCCGGCCGGGTGACCACCGAGCCCACCCCCGCCACCGCCAGCGTCCCCAAGCTCGTTGTGTGGTCGCGGATTAGGGCCGCCACACCCGCGGCCACCGAGCCGTCCGGGGCCCGCGCGACCAGGGTCCAGGGGGCGTTGGCGGGGTCCAGGACCAGGGGGAAATCGTCCCAGGCATGGGTTTTTGCACGATCTGGCCTGATCTCTGCATCGACCAGGGCACGGAACCCGGCGTGGTCCCCGGCGGTGGCGATGGCAATCTGCATGGTCGCTCCCGGCGGCGGCGGTCGGCAACGGGGTTGGCGGCGCCGCCAGACTAGCCCGCCCGCGGTTCCGACGGCAAGCCGCAAGAGACGGACAATGGGCGAGGCGGATGCGCGAGGCCGCGCAGGATTCAGCGGCCGGACCGGCGCCCCCGACATGGAGGAACACGATGGGTCTTCGCGTCAACACCAACGTTGCCTCGCTGAATGCGCAGCGCAACCTCTACAACACGGTCACCAAGTTCCAGAAGTCCATGGAACGCCTCAGCTCGGGCATGCGCATCAACCGGTCGGGCGACGACGCGGCCGGCCTGGCGATCAGCGAGAGCCTGAAGTCGGACATCCGCGCCATGCAGCAGGCCAGCCGCAACGCGGCCGACGGCATCTCCCTGGTGCAGGTGGCCGAGGGCGCCCTGGACGAGGTCAACAACATCCTGCTGCGCATCCGCGAGTTGGCCGAGCAGGCCGCCACCGAGACCCTGGGCGAGCAGGAGCGCAACTACCTGGACCAGGAATACCAGGAGTTGCTCAACGAGGTGGACCGCATCAGCGCCACCGCCGAGTTCAACGGCATCAAGCTGCTGGACGGTACCGCCGGCAGCCTGGACGTGCAGGTGGGCATCGGCACCGACGTGAACACCAGCGCCGTGTCCATCAACCTGACCAGCCCCATGGACACCACCGAGCTCGGCCTGAACGGCACCTCGCTGGTGGGCATGCCCGCCGACGGCGGCGACACCGCCCGCGCCCTGATGGGCACGATCGAGGCCGCCACCGGCACCGTCAGCCAGCTGCGCGCCGGCTTCGGTGCGGCCCAGAACCGCCTGGAGACCTCCATCCGCTCCATCGGCATGACCGCGGAGAACCTCGCGGCCGCCAACAGCCGTATCCGCGACGTGGACGTGGCCCTGGAGACCTCGACCATGACCAGCCTGCAGATCCTGCAGCAGGCGGGCGTGTCCATCCTGGGCCAGGCCAACGTCTCCGCGCAGCTGGCCCTGAACCTGCTGCAGGGCTAGCGTCCCGGCGGCCCGGTGCCGACCTGCGACTTGCCGCCCCGCCGGCGGCTCCCCCGGGAGCCGCCGGCGGGGACCCTCGGCGCGTGCTGCGGGAATCCTGCACAATCCCCCTCAAGTTCCCCTGCGCCCCGCCGAACAATGCTGCGCCAAGCGTCTCCGCCCGGTCCGCGGATAAGGACATCCGCGGCGGGAAAGGAATCGGAGACGGCACGGTCGAGCCCCAGGCGTCTTCAGGGAGGAAGACCACGGGACTCCGCGACGGAGGCGCCCTGCCGCCCCCGGCGCGGACCCGACCGCCGCAGCCGCGGCGCGTTCTTCCCCTCTTGCGACCTCCGGTCCGGTCCGTCACGGCGCCGCCCGCGGCCCCGGCCGCACGGCAGTTCCAGGATGCTTCCGGCTCATGGACGAGCACGGGCCCGCCCCGACGGGAGCGCAACGGTCGCTTGACCCAATCCACGGAGGAACGAACATGGGTATCCGCATCAACACCAACATCGGCTCCCTGAACACTCAGCGGCACCT
>JBHEPC010000454.1:0-11981 GCA_046260475.1 Candidatus Krumholzibacteriia bacterium
TCCTGGGCCACCTGCCGGTGCTGGGGGCCTGGTGGTTCCACGACGATTGGGTCTTCCTGGCCGATGCCGCGGGAATCGTGCCCCGGGGTGACGGGCTGGTGCGGCCGGTCACGTACCAGCTCTACTGGTCGGCGCTGTGGCCCCTGTTCGGCCTGATGCCGTGGCTGTGGGCGGCCACGCGGCTGGCCCTGCACGCGGGGGCGGCCGTGCTGGTGGCCCGCCTGGCTGGGCACGGCGGGCTGGACCGGCACGGACAGCTGGTCGCCGGGCTGCTCTTCGCCGCGGCGCCGGTGGCCTTTGAAAGCCTGGCCTGGGGAACCGGCGCGGTCGAGCTGCTGGGCGCGGTCTTCGCCCTGGCCGCGGTGGAGCGCTGGTTGGCCGGCGGTCGCCGGGCGCGCTGGGCCGCGCTCGTCCTGGCCGCCTTCGCAGTGCTCAGCAAGGAGTCGGGGCTGCTGCTGGTGGTGTTCTTCGCCTTCACCCTGGGCCGGGAGGGCCGGCTGCGTTCGCCCCTGGCGGCGGGCACCGCGGCGCTGGCTGCCCTGGGCGCGTGGGCCGCCCTGCAGGTGGTCCGGGACTTCGGCACCACCGCCGACTATGCCATCGACCTGGGCCTCGTCCCCCGCAACCTGCTGGTGCTGGGGTCCTGGCTGCTGACGCCCGGCCCCCTGCTGCGCGATTCCACCCTGACCGCGACGGTCGGGCTCGCAGCGGGCGCCGTCGCCTGGGGCCTGTGGGGTTTGGCGGTGCAGGCCACCCGACCGGAGCGCCGCCCCTTCGCCGCCGGCTGCCTGGGCCTGGGCCTGCTGGCGCTGCTGCCGGCCGCCGTCACCGGCGACCACGCCGTGCCGCGCTACGTCTACGCGCCGTTCGCCGCCCTGGCGGTGGGGGCGGCCGTGCTGGTGTATCCCGCGCGCGGCCCCTCGCGGCGCACCCTGGCGCTGCTGACGGTCCTGCTGCTGGCGGGGACCGCGGGCTCGACCCTCTACCAGCAGGACGCCCGCCACCCCAGCGGTCGGCCGCTGCACCGGCTTGTGTTCAAGGAGGAGGTGTCGCGCCTGGCCTGCCGGACGATCATCCGCGCCGGGATCCGGCCGGGCGAACAGGTGGTGTTCCAGCGGGACGAGGGCACGGACGCGGGGCAGATGGAGCTGCTCGAGGACGTGCTGGCGGGGGACCGGGCGCTGCGGCTGCTGACCGGGCAGGACACGGCCGCGGTCTGGCGGGACCATCCCGATCCCGCCGACCGCGGCGCCTTCGTGTTCCTGGTGCGCGGCGCGATGCTGGTGCCCCGGGGCCGCGCGGCCGGGGACGGCGGCTAGTTCGGCGCGGCGCCGCCGCCGCGGTTGCGACTGCGTTCGATGGACTGCAGGGCCAGGTACTCGGCGCCGAAGCGCTTGAGGTTGTCCAGCTCGGCGTCGTACTGGTCGTAGTGCCGCTCCTCGTCCATCACCAGTTCCTCGAAGAGCTTCTTGGAGACCGAGTCGGCGTTCTGGGCGCACTCGTTGGCCATGCGGTTGTAGTCCTTGGCGCTGCCTTCCTCCATGGCGCAGGCCTTCTCCAGCATCTTCTGCACGTCGGTGATCTTGACCACGGGGTCGGCCGGGACCATCTCCACCTCGCCCTTGAGGAAGAGGATGCGCTCGGCCAGCTTCTCGACGTGCAGCATCTCATCGATGGCGGTGCGCTTGAAGAGCTGGGCCAGCAGGTCGAAGCCCTGGTCGTCGCAGTGGAAGTGGAAGTACATGTACTGGTGGACGGCGGCCAATTCGTCGCCGACGGCCGCGTTCAGCAGCTTGACGCTTTCCTTGTGCATCGCGATCTCCCATGCTGGGGTGGAACTCGTCCCGATCTCAAGTGTCCAATATGCCACGGCGGCGACGCGCGGACAAGACGGACCGCGCACACTCCTTGTCCTGGGGGCGCCGCCGCGCTAAGCTGGCGGCCGCGACCCGGCGCCGTCCGGCCGTGCCGCCCGACCACCCCGACCCGGGAGAGAATGCCATGAGGAGTTCCGTCCGTCTCCTGCTGCCGGTCCTGGCGCTCGCGCTGGCCTGGCCGCTGGCCGCCGCGGCCATCACCGAGCCCAAGACCGAAGTCGAATACCCCGATCGGGTGACCGTCACCTGCGACGGCCAGGAGGTGGAGCTGGCCGCCACGGGCGTCGGCCTGCGCGAGAAGACGTTCATGAAGGTCGACGTCTACACCATCGTCTCGTACGTGGCGGCAGACGCCGATCTCGGCCCGGACAAGGGCGCCGGGCTGGTCACAGCCAATGCCCCCAAACGGGTGCAGATGGACCTTTGCCGCAGCTTCAGCCGCGAGAAGCTGATCGGGGCGCTGGTGGAGGTCATCGACAAGAACTACGAGGACCAGAGCGCGTTCGCCGCCGAGTTGGAGATGTTCAAGGGGTACTTCACCCGCGACGCCCAGGAGGGCGACGTCATCGTCTTCGACTCCTGCCCCGTCAACGGCCTGGCGGTCATCCTCAACGACGAGGTCATCGGCATGATCGAGAAGCCTGCCTTCACCGAGGCCCTGTGGAGCGTCTGGTTCGGGGCCAAGCCGGCCGCCGACGGGCTGAAGCGGGACCTGCTGGGCGCGCTGCCCTGATCCCGCGCTGCCCCGTGATCACGGACCGCCGGGCCGGGGCGCCCGGCGGTCCGCCGTATCAGGGGGTCGGGTCCGGCGCCGTAGCCCGGTCGGCGGCCTTCAATTCAGCCAACTGGTGCAGCACGGCGAGGGTCTCGCGGGCCTCCTCCTCGTCCAGGGGGGCGATGGCGAAACCCGCGTGCACCAGCACGTAGTCCCCCGGCTCCGCCTCCGGCACGTAGGCCAGGCAGACCTCCTGGCTGATCCCCGCGAAGTCCACCGTGCCCATGCGCAGGGGCCCGCCGTCATGCAGGACCGTGATCCGACCGGGTATGCCCAGACACATGGAAGGCTCCTCCTTGGCGGCCGCGCCGCCGGACCCTAATGTAGTGCCTGGCGCGCGCACGATCCAGCCGTGCCTGTCCCGGCTGGGGTCATGGTCGCGCCGGGCAAAGAAACCGGCGGGGCTTCCGGGGAAGCCCCGCCGTCTACCGGCCCCGAGTGGCGGGATCCTTTTACCGGTACTGGCTCTTCACCTCACCCCAGGTGACGTCCGCGTTGGGCACCACGGCGCACTCGAGGGTCACAACTTCCTCGTAGACGTAGGTGAACATGTACTCGAGCCAGGGGATGTACAGGGTGAAGGTCCCCCGCACGGTGTACATGCCGTAAAGCTCGATGGTCCCCTCGGCGACCTCGTCCCAGGTCCCGGACAGCAGCAGCGTGCCGTAGCGGTCGCCGTCGTAGTCGGTGACGATGGCGGTGCCCGACGTGGACAGGACGACGTTGCCGTCCTGGTCCTCGATGGCGACATCGTAGCCGACGTCGGCCTCGGTCATGCCGATGCGGAAATGCACCAGCAGTTCGGCGGTCCAGTCGGTGCAGCCGCCGGTGAAGATGACTTCCTCGATCTCGCAGGCCGACGCCGGGTTAGGCGTCAGCAGGAGCGGCAGGATGAGTGCCGAAAGCGTGAGTAAGCGGCGCATAATTCCCTCCATAATCGCGGACCGCGGTCCGCCGGTTGGCATGGGGATCGACATTTGTTCGATTCCCAATCGACATTTGGCCGATTCCCATCATACTAAAAAACTCACCCTAGTGCAATAAAAATTGCCTAAGGCTGCCTCAGCGCACCATTTGCTCCCTCGCTCTGGGCGCCATAGGGTATAAACGATAATGCTGTTTTTTTTTCTCGGCAACTCGGGTGCCATTATCCGTTTGGTGGCCGGGTGCGGCTGGAGTATCGTTGGCCGGCCACACACCCACCTTCCCGCGGAGTCCCGATGCGCAACGTCGCCCTTGAGATCCTCGCCGTCGCCGCGGCCCGCCCGGGTGCCGCGGCCATGCGCCATCAGCGTGAAGGTGCTTGGCAGGAAATCACCTACGGCGATATGGCCGCCCGCATCGACCGGCTGGCCACCGCCCTGGTCGGCCTGGGCGTGGAGCCCGGCGACCGGGTGGGCATCTTCTCGCCCAACGGCCCCGAGTGGATCGTGGCCGACTACGCCGCCCTGTCCATCCGCGCGGTCACCGTGCCCATCTACGCCACCAGCACCGCCGAGCAGGCGCGGTTGATCGTCCGCGACGCGGGATTGAAGGTGCTGTTCGCCGGTGGCGCGCCCGAAAGGGACGCGGCCCTGGAGATCGTGGCCGACTGCCCGGACCTGCGCTGGATCGTCACCATGGATCCGGACCTGCCCGCGGGGTCGGGGCGGCTGTGCGCCCAGGCCGACCTGGAGGCGGCGCCGAACGATCCGGCGGCCGCCGCGCAGGTGGCCCACCGCCGCAGGGAGGCCACCGCGGGCGACCTGGCGGCCATCATCTACACCTCCGGCACCACCGGCGAGCCCAAGGGCGTGATGCTGCGGCACGCGAACTTCGCCAACCAGTACACCACCCTCGACGCACGCTTCCAGGTCGGCCCGGCCGACCGCTCCCTGTGCTTTTTGCCCCTGAGCCACGCCTACGAGCGCACCTGGTCGGCCTACGTCTTCCTCAAGGGCGCGCTGAACGTCATCCTCGCCAACCCGCGCCAGGTGGTCACGGCTTTGGCCGACGCGCGGCCCACGGTGATGGTCTCGGCGCCGCGCCTGTACGAGAAGGTCCACGCGGCCATCCACGCCCGCGTCGACAGGTCGACGCCCCTGCGCCGGCGCCTGTTCCGCTGGGCGGTGGGCACGGGGTTCCGCTACTGGAGCGCCCGGCACGCGGGCCGGCGGCCGGGCCCGGGCCTGCGCCTGGCGTTCGCGGCGGCCGACCGCCTGGTGCTGCGCCGCATCCGCGACGCGGTGGGTGGGCCCAAGAACTTCTTCTCCTCCGGTGGGGCGGCCCTGGCCCGGGAGGTGGAGGAGTTCTTCCTGGCGGCGGGCCTGCTCGTCTGCCAGGGCTACGGCCTGACCGAGACGGCGCCCATGCTCACCTGCAACGCGCCCGGCGCCTTCCGCTTCGGCACCGTGGGGCGTCCCATCGACGGGGTCGAGATCCGCATCGGCGAGGGCGGCGAGATCCTGGCCCGCGGCCCCAACGTCACCGAGGGCTACTGGCGCCGGCCCGCCGAGACGGCGGCGAGCTTCCGCGACGGCTGGTTCCGCACCGGCGACGTCGGCCACCTGGACCCGGACGGCTATCTGGTCATCACCGACCGCATCAAGGACCTGATCATCACCTCGAGCGGCAAGAACGTGGCCCCCCAGCGCATCGAGGCCATCGTGGGCAAGGACCATTACATCGACCAGTTGGCCGTGGTCGGGGACCGCCGCAGCGCCATCGGCGCCATCGTCGTGCCCGCCTTCGAGTCGCTGCTCGAGTTCGCCCGGGAGCGGAAGCTGGCCTTCCGCGACCACGACGAGCTGATCCGCCTGCCCGAGGTGGTCGAGCTCTACCGCCGCCGCATCCGCGAGCAGTCCCGGGGCCTGGCGCCCTTCGAGACGATCCGCCGCTTCACCCTGGTGGCGAAGCAGTTCTCCATGCAGGCGGGGGAGATCACGCCCACGCTGAAGGTGCGGCGCAAGGTCATCGCCGAGAAGTACCACGAGCTGATCGAACGGATGTACGGGACGTCCGAGCCGCCGGAGTCGCCGGGCGGCGGCAACTCCGCCTGAACCCCGCCTACACGTGGTTGCGCAGCATCAGCTCCCGCGGGTGGGGGTTCAGGTAGGTCTGCCCGGCCACGTAGGGCACGTCGTTCAGCTCGATGTAGTGGCGCAGCAGGGTCATGGGCACCACCAGCGGCACCAGCCCGACCCGGTAGTCCTCGATCAGCGCGAGGATGCGCTTGCGCTCGGGCTCGCCGATCACCGACTTGAGGTAGCCCGCCAGGTGCTGCAACGCGTTGGCGTGGCGGCGCGGCGTGGCGTGCACCGTGAGCGCGGCCATGAACCCGTCCAGGTAGAGGTCGCGGAAGGCGGCCGGGGTGTGCTGCGCCACCGCGGCCACGAGCCGGCCCAGCTCCTGGTAGTGCCGCGGGCTGTGGGCCATCAGCAGGAACTTCTCGCGGCTGTGGAAGGCCACCACGTCGCCGCGCTTCCAGCGCCCGGCGAACAGGCGCTTGAGGCGGTGCAGGGCGAAGACCCGCTCGATGAAGTTCTCCCGCAGCACCGGGTCGTTCAGGCGCCCCTCCTCCTCCGCCGGCACCAGCGGGTTGCGCCGGATGAACTCGACGGCGAAGAGGCCGCGGCCGTCCTTGGTGGGCAGCCCCTTGGCGGGGTACAGCTTGACCCGGAAGACGCCGCAGCTGGGCGAGTTCTTCTTGAACACGAAGCCGCACAGGTCGTGTTCCGCCAGCTCGCGCACCCGGCGGGCGGCGTAGGTGTTCATGCGCGCGGTCCAGTCGGCGCCGGACCGGGGCGCGACCATGCGCGGGGCCGCGGCGTCGCCCTCCAGGCGCACCGTCTCGCGGGGGATGCCCATGCCCACCTCGGCTTCGGGGCAGAACGGCACCAGGGTGAAATGGTCCGCCAGGACGTCGGTCAGGTAGCGGTCCCGGGCGTGGGCGCCGTCGTAGCGCACCGACGCCCCCATCAGGCAGTGGCTGACCCCGACCGTGATCTCAGGTGCCGGCGGGAACGGAGTGCTCACGATCGCCTCCCGGGAAACCGGCCGCGATGACCGCGCGCCGATGGGCGAAGATGCCGGCGATCTGCCGGCGCACCGCCAACGCGTGGACCACGTCGCCCAACGGACCCAGGGGCAGGACGTAGCGCACGTGGTCGCGGATCACCGTCGCGTCGCCGTCGGCCACGAACTCGTGGGTGTGGTGCCAGAAACTGTACGGCCCCGTCAGCTGCTCGTCCACGAAACGATGGGGCGGGTCCCAGGTGGTGATCAGGGTGCGCCAGCGCGCGGGCAGCGGACCGAGGCGGATCAGGTAGTCGATGACGGCGCCCTCGCGCATGGGCACCGGCGAGGGCGTCAGGATGCGGAAGCCCAGCCAGGGCGGGGTGATGCGGGCCAGGTTCTCCGGGCAGGCGAAGAAGGCGAACACCTCGTCCCGGGGATGGGGGACGCGCTGCTCGGTGCGGAACTCGTGCACTGTCATGGGCTACCTCGCCTTGGCGGTGATGCGGCGGCCGGGACAATTCCCTTGCCTTTAAGCTCGACAAACATTATACAATACTTATCGGTATCGCCACAAGCCATCGACCAGGTAAAAGCAGCGACAGGGTAGGACCATGACCGACCGACGCCAGGATCAGCAGGACCGGGCCCGCCACAAGGCGCGCCACACCATCGCCGTCGTGTCGCGGCGCACGGGCATCAGCCAACTGCTGCTGCGGGCCTGGGAGCGCCGCTACGGGGCCGTGGCGCCGGGCCGCACCGACACCGGCCGCCGGCTCTATTCCGACGCGGACATCCAGCGGCTGCAGCTGCTGAGCCGCCTGACCGACCACGGCCACCGCATCGGCGACGTCGCCAACCTGCCGCTGGCCCAGCTGGAGGGCCTCGCGGACGAGATCGTCGAGCTGGCGCCCCGACCGGTCCCGCTGCCGGCGGTCACCGAGCTGGACGATCTGCTGGGCGCGGCCCTGCAGGCGGTCGCCGACCTGGACGCGACCCGGCTGGAGGGCCTGCTGGCCCGGGCTTCGGTGGTGCTCAGCCGCCCCGTGCTGCGCCGGGAACTGCTGCAGCCCCTGCTGGTGGAGATCGGCGAGCGCTGGCACGATGGCACCCTGCGCGTCGCCCACGAGCACATGGCCACGGCCGTGGTGCGGGCCTTCCTGGCCAACCTGGCCCAGGGCCGCGCCGCCCCGGCCGGCGCGCCCGGGCTGGTGGTGACCACGCCCGCGGGCCAGCACCACGAGCTGGGCGCCCTGATGGCCGCATCCCAGGCCATGGAGGCGGGCTGGAGGGTGCTCTATCTGGGCAGCGACCTGCCGGCCGAGGAGATCGCCATGGCCGTGCAGGAGAGCGAGTCCCGGGCCCTCCTGCTGAGCCTGGTCTACCCCGGCGGCGACCCCGCCATCATGGAGCAGCTGCGCGCCCTGCGCCGTTTCGTGGGCGAGGGGCTGCCCATCCTCGTGGGCGGCCAAGCGGCGCCCAGCTACCTGACCACCCTCGTGGGCATCGACGCACGCCTGCTGGACGATCCGGACGACCTGGATCGCGAACTTGCCAATCTGAGATAAATAATTTTATAACAACATTTTAGACTCATGCTGCGGCTTGTCTGAAGTGATGTATAGGAAATGTAGAAATAAATGATTGACATTGCCTATACATGAATTATCTTGGTGCCAACGGGGCGAGCGGCCCCGGCGCCGGCCGACGGCGAGGGATCGACCGAAACCCGGGGATCCCCTGGACATACAGCGGCAGCCGCCGAGGCGGCCGCCGCAACCTGAAGGAGAGAGACATGAGAAACCTGATCACCGCCCTGGTCCTGACCGTCGCCGTGGCCCTGGCCGTGCCCGCCCTGGTGGCGCAGGCCGGCGGCTACGCCGACAAGACCACCCCCCAGGCCGCCAAGGCCATCGTGCCCCTGGCCGAGGACGCCGGCTTCACCACCCTGGTGGCCGCCGTCAAGGCCGCGGGCCTGGTCGAGGCCCTTTCGGCCGCCGGCCCGTACACCGTGTTCGCGCCGACGGACGAGGCCTTCGCCAAGCTGCCCGAGGGCACGGTCGAGGCCCTGCTGGCCAACCCCGAGCAGCTCAAGAAGGTGCTCCTATACCACGTGGTCGCCGGCAACGTGATGGCCGCGGACGTGGTGAAGCTGACGAGCGCCAAGACCCTCGGCGGCCAGAGCGTGGCCATCGACGCCCAGGACGGCGTGAAGGTCAACGACGCCAACATCATCAAGACCGACATCGCCGCCAGCAACGGCGTGGTCCACGTGATCGATACCGTGCTGATCCCGAAGAACCTGTAGGACGAGGAATTCCGGGGCCCGCACCCTGCGGGCGGGCCCCGCTTCGCCAAAGAAGGGGAGAGAACCATGAAGAACCCGACCTCCAAACTGCTGCTGATGCTGGCCCTGCTGGCACTCGGCGCCTTCGCCGCCGGCTGCTCCGACGACGACGATCCGACCAAACCCACCGCCGATCTGGGCGAGGGCGCCATGCTTCGGGTGGTGCATGCGTCGCCGGACGCCCCGGCGGTGGACATCTATGCCGAGGGCGTCGCCCTGCCCCTGGTGACGGACGTCTCCTACCTGGAGACCACGCCGTACCTGGAGCTGGCGCCCGGGACCTACAACATCCAGCTGCGCGCCGCCGGCGCGCCGGCGGCCTCGGCCCCGGCCTTCGAGACCGGTGACCTGACCATCCCGGCCGACGTGACCATCACGGCCGTCGCCCTGGGCCTGCTCGGCAGCAGCGACGCGGCCGACCGCTTCCGGGTCGTGCCCTTCGTCGAGGACTTCACCCTGCCCGGCGGTGGCCAGGCGGCCGTGCGCATCGTGCACGGCTCGCCCGACGCCCCGGCGGTGGCGGTGGACCTGGGCAACGACGGCTCGCCCGAGGTGACGGACTTCGCACGCTTCGCCGAGACCGGCGCGGCGGGCGTGGCCCTGCCCGCGGGCACGGCCCTTAACGTGGGCATCTGGGCGGGCAGCCCCCTGTCCCGCGTGACGGCCTTCACCACGCCGGCGCTGGCCGGCGAGACCTACTTCCTGATCGCCACGGGCCTGCTGGGGGCCAAGCCCAACGCCACGGACGGCTTCGGCCTCCTGGCGGTGGGTCCTGACGGGACCGTCGGCCTGATCCGCCAGGATCCCGTCGTCTACGTCCTGCACGGCTCCCCCGACGCCCCGGCGGTCGATGTCAATGTCGGGGGCTCCGACACCGCGCTGGTGGACGCTCTGTCCTTCGGCGAACTCTCTCCCCCGGTTCAGGTGCCCCCGGCAGCCTACACCCTGGACGTCCGCGTCTCGTCTGGTGGCCAGCTGGCGGCGACCGTGACGACGCCTGAACTGATGGCGGGCGAGCGGTATCTCGCGGTGGCGTCCGGCTTCGCCGGCGGTTCGACCCCCGGCTTGGCCCTTCTGCCCTACCGCGACGAGTTCGGAGTCCCCGGTCCGGCCCTGGTGCGCGTCGTGCACGCCTCCCCGGACGCCCCGGCCGTCGACGTGGGCGTGTGGGACGGCACGACCTTCACGGCGCTGGATCCGTTCCGCAACCTGGCCTTCGGCGACGCCTCGGCCGGTACGGGCACGCCCATCGCCCTGAGCAGCGTGACCGTCGGCGTGGCCGCCAAGGACACGAGCACCCCGGTGGCGACCTTCGATCTCGCGCTCTCCAGCGACCTGTCCGCCTTCGCGGTGGCCATGGGCTCGCTGGCGGGCACGGGCGAGCCCTTCCGGCTCAGCGTCGTCGTCACCTCCACCTGGCCCTGGCAGGTGGCGGAGGTTCTGCCCAACGAGTAGTCCCCCGCCGTGGGCAGACGAAGACCGGGTCCGCGGCGTGGTGCCGCGGGCCCGGTCGGTTTATCTTGGACCCGCCGTCACTGCCGGCGGCCGAACCCCGAGGGGATTTTCCATGTCCGACAACACCGCAATCATCCGCGGCATCTATGCCGCGTTCGCCGCCGGCGACATGCCGGCCGTGCTGGCGTCGTTCGACCCGCAGATCCGCTGGGACGAGGCCGAGGGCTTCCCCTATGGCGGCCTCTACACCGGTCCGGACCAGGTGCTCGAGAACGTGTTCATGAAGCTCGGCACCGAGTGGGAGGGCTTCGCCGCCCTGCCCGACGAGTACGTCGCCGAAGGCGGCACCGTCGTCGCCTTGGGCCGCTACCAGGGTGTGTACAAGGCCACGGGCAAGGAGGTCGCCGTGCCCATGGCCCACGTCTGGAAGCTGCGCAACGGGCGCGTGACCGAGTTCCGCCAGCACACCGACACGGCGGTGGTGCGCCGGGCCCTGGAGTAGGGCGGCCGTCTACGCCGGCCCGAGCCAGCCGCAGTAGAGGCCGGGCCGGCGGTGCGCCAGGAAAAGGCGCCGGGCGTGGGAGTGCGCCGTCTGGGCCAGGTCGACGTCGCACAGCAGGGTCTCGTCCCGCCCCGAGCCCGCCCGCGCCAGCACGCGGCCGTCCGGTCCGCAGACGAAGCTCTCGCCGCCGAAGGTGAGGTGCTCCTCCTGGCCCACGCGGTTGACCAGGGCGGTGAAGTAGCCGTTCTGGAACGCGGCCACCTGCATCTCCGCCTCGTACAGCCCGTCCGGCCACTCGCCCACGCTGCCGGCCTGGGGCACGACCACCAGGTCGGCGCCCTGCAGCGCCAGGGCGCGCATGTACTCGGGGAAGTGCCGGTCGTAGCAGATGGCCACGCCGACGCGGCCGGCACGGGTGGCGTAGACGGGAGCGCCGGTGTCGCCGGGCGCGTAGTACCCCTGCTCGTGGAAATGCTCGTATTCAGTGATGTGGACCATGCGCGTGGTCCCCAGCAGCGTGCCGTCGGCGTCGATGACCGGCGAACTGTCCCAGGTGCGGCCGTCGCCGGTGCGCTCGAAGAGGTTCAGGACCACCACCACGCCCAGTTCCCGCGCCAGCTCCCCGAAGGCGTCGGTCGTGGGGCCGGGGATCGGCTCGGCCAGGTCGCGCGCGCCCGGGCCGGCCGGCACCTGGGGCAGGAAGCGGGTGAAGGCCAGCTCGGCGAAGGCCACCAGGTCGGCGCCGTCGGCGGCGGCGCGGCGGGCCGCGGCCAGGCCCCGGGCGAGGTTCTCGGCGGGGTCGGGGCCGGCTTGCTGCTGGATGAGGGCCAGGCGCATGGGACTCCTGTCGACGGTGACGGCGCCCATACTAACCGCCCAGGCTGCGGCGGTCCAAGGGCAAACGGCAGGGGCGGCAGGTCTCCCCGCCGCCCCTCGAGCCGTGTCCCGGTCGCCGCGGTGCGGTTACCGGTAGTTGGCCTTCAGCTCGCCCCAGGTGCTGGGGGTCTCGGCGCCGAAGTCCTTGTCGCCGTC
>JBHEPC010000468.1:0-4153 GCA_046260475.1 Candidatus Krumholzibacteriia bacterium
GTCTCCGGCCCGCCCAAGGTGCTGCCGTCGGCCAGGTCCAGGGTCACGAGCCGGTCCGGGGCGGCCAGCGCCACGCAAGCGGTCGCGCCGGGGCCGGTTATCAGTGGGGCATGGACCAGGCTGTCGCCCACGCTGACCGACCAGGCCAGGCTGGGCAGGCCGGCGGCCGGCAGCTGGAAGAAGGAGACCTGCCCGTCGGTGGTCCCGCACAGCAGCCGCGCCGAGCCGTCGGGCTCGGTCCAGGCCGCCGGCGGCCCGGCCAGGGGCGCGGACAGGCGCGCGAATTCGCTGAAGGGACGCCCGGCGGCCGCGGCCCAGCGGGGGCCGCCGGTGTTGGCCAGGGCGTTCAAGCCGGTGGGCCAGGGCTCGCCGCTCCAGCCGGCCGGCGCGGCGTCGGCGAAGATCAGCACCGGCACCCCGCCCACCACCAACGGCGTCAGCGAGGCCACGTCCAGGGCGCGGGCCCCGGGCTCGCCGCCCAGGACCGCTGCCTCGTCCACGCCCACCGGATCGGTCCGCCAGGGGAAGTTGGGCACCACCCCGGCGATGCGCGCGTCCATGCGCAGCACCGCGTCGTTCATGCCGAAGTTGCGCACGTCCAGGACCGACAGGCCGGTCCAGGCGCGGTCGAAGCCGCGGGTGTTGGGGAAGCCTTCGGCGTACAGGTTCTGCTGCCCCGTCAGCTCGGTGAACGGGTCCAGGTACGAGCCGTACCAGCCGATCACGTAGGCGTCCAGCACGCCGATGTCCTGGATGCCGTCGGCCTCCACCAGGCGCAGGCCGTCGCCGTACCAGTTGATGGTGTTGTCGGCCAGCCCGGCCTCGATCCGATCCATGTTCACGTGCCAGGCCAGCAGGCCGCCCGCGGGCAGGAAGTAGTCGTAAAGGCCCGAATTCCGCCACTCGCCATTGCGGTAGCCGGCCAGGTAGAGGATGACGCCGGTGTCGTCGTCCCGCTCGAACTTCAGGCTGTCCCAGGGCGTGGCCGCCGGCCCTGCGGGTACCCAGCGGTTCTCCAGCAGGAACCACTCCCGGGGCGAGACGCCCGCCCGCACCGCCTGCGGATGCTGCAGGTCGAAGTTGCGGTTGGCTTCGTAGTACCAGCCGTACTGCTCGGCGGTGCGCGGCACCTGCACCGCCGGCAGGAAGGTCTCGCCGCTGCGGTTGGTCAGCTCCTCGACCTCGAGCCAGCCCAGGAACCATTTGTTCCAGGCGGACAGGGACGGGGGCAGCACGCCGGTGGCCACGGTCACCACCGTGTCGCCCGCGTCGGTGACGGCGCCCAGGGTCACCGGCAGGTTGGTGCCCGAGTCCATCAGGTCCCAGATGCCCACCGAGGGCAGGCCGGTGGCGGTGCTGTAGACGTCGGGCAGGCCGAGGGCGTGGCCGAACTCGTGGTAGAAGGCCGCGGCGATGGAGCCCGGGTAGCCGTCCTGGCTGGTGGTCTCGGGGATGATGGAGCACTCGCTCAGCTGCCCGCCCGCCAGGGGCTGGGGCTCGCCCAGGGAGATGAAGAAGGTGGGGATGTCGTTGGGCGAGTCGCCGTTGACGTCGCTCTGCCAGTCGCTGCCGGAGTGGACGAAGATGATGTACGTGTACGGATTGTCGTCGTCGAAATCGGACAGGTCGACGCCGTCGGCAGGGGCGCCCTGGTCCGCGGCGGTGATCATGTCCCTGACCAGGCGCTCCAGGGACTCAATGGTCCAGAAGCCGTCGCGCCCGGGCCCGTAGTCGGCGATGTCCGTCAGCAGGTACGCGCCCTGGTCCGCGTCCGGCAGCACCCGCCCCTCGATGTGCAGGCGGCCGCCGGACTGGAAGCCGTAGAACTCCGACAGCCCCCGCAGGTGGGACTCGAAGAAGGCTTTGCCGTGGGGCGCGGGGTCGATGGGAATCGGTTCGGGCACGGCCGGCGGCGTGAGCATGAAGCCGCCGCCCGCGGGGATCGTCGTCAGCGAGGGCTCGCGGTTCGCCGCGAACGCGATGCGCACCAGCAGCACCCTCAACGTGTCGATGCCGGCATAGGGCTCGGCCTTGGCCGGGTCGCTCCCCAGCAGGGCCGGGCCCAGCCCGCGCGCGGCCAGCAGTTCGCCCGCGCGCCGGGAGACATGGCGTCCGCCCACCAGGTCGTGGACCAGGTGCCAGCGGCGGGTGACCTCGGCCTGGCGCCGCTGCTCGGCGGCCACCGGGTCGGTGCCGTCGGGCCGGACGCCCAGGCGTTGCCAGTCCCGGGCCACCACGGGCAGGCGCCCGTAATGGGGGGCGTCGTCCGCACGCGCGGGGCCGGCGGTCGGGGTCGCCGCGAGGGCGGCCCCGACCAGCAGTGACAGGATCGTCGCACGGGTCGCCCCGCGGCGACCGGCAAACCTCTGCGGATGCAAGGTCCGCGCTCCTTCCCAGGGGTGGTCGGCCGGCGCCCTACCAGCGGTAGCCCAGCGTCAGGCGGTTGACCCGCTCCAGGCCCTTGGCCTGGGGCACGGACGCGAAGTCGAAGATGATGGCCTGGCCCACCCAGCGGTCCAGGTCCACGCCGAAGCCCCAGGTGGTGTCCTTGATGTCGCCCGTGTCGTCGTTCTTGTAGCCGAAGCGCACGAACAGCGAGCGCAGGTAGTTCCACTCGACACCGCCGCCGTAGACGGCCTGGTCGGTCTCCAGCCCGAAGCCGTAGTCGTCGCCCTTCCACTTGTACAGGGGCACCAGGTAGTCGGCCACCACCAGCAGGCCCATGGCCTCGCTGGAATACGCGCTGTGGGCGACGCCCAGGGTCAGCTTGCGCGGCATGGGGTCGCTCTGGTCCTGGTCCACGTGGGTGATGTCCGGGCCCAGGTTGGCCATGGCCAGGCCGATGTTCGAGCGGATCGAGGGCACCTTCCACAGCATGCCCAGGTCCACGCCGAAGCTGTCGCCGCTGCCGCCGCCGCGGGGATCCTGGATCGAGGCGTCGGGGGCCAGCTTGTCCCGGAAGTACTTCACGCCCAGGCCGATGCCCATGGTGCGGCTGATCTGCACGCCGTAGGTCGCCGAGAAGGAGACCTCGTAGGAGTCGAAGGTGCCGGTGGGGTCGCCGTTCTCATCGGTGCCCTGCTGTTCGCCCATGTCCAGGTAGTTGATGGCAAAGCCCAGGGCCCCGTGCTTCCCCATGGGCGTGGCGTAGCCGACCCAGTACAGGGCGATGTCGTCGGCCAGGCCCTCGGCGAGGCTCGACTGCATGATCTGGGCGTCGTGGGGCTCGGCGCGCTGGGGCAGGAAGGCCAGGCCGCCGGGGTTCCACCAGATGGCGGTCACGTCCTGGGACAGGGCCGTGCCGGCCTCGCCCAGGGCGTTGTAGCGCGCGCCGATGGGGAAGGTCAGGCTGATGGCGCCGGCGCCCGAGGCCAGGGCCTGGGCGGCCAGGCCGCCGGTGAGCGCGACGGCGAGGATCGCCGCGATCGAAATCCGCTTCATGGGTCGTTCCTCCGGTTCGTTCGGTCGTTGTCGCGGGATCCGTCCCCGCCTGCGCGGCCTTACCGCATGATGACGAGCTTGCCCGTCCTTGTGATGTCGCGTCCGTCCCCACCGGCACCCAGGCCGCGCAGGACGTAAAGATAGGTGCCATTGGCGATCTCGTCGCCCTCGGCGTCCCGGCCGTCCCAGGCCAGGATGCCCGGGCCCGCCCCGGCGAGGCGTTCGTGCACCGAGCGGATCCGCCGCCCCGCCACCGTGTAGATATCCCATCGCACTTCCATCGGGTCGCTCAACTCGAAAACGAGCCGGCACGGCCCCGCGGTGGGGTTGGGGAACACGCTGATCGGGCCCAGGTCGGCCGCCCCCGCGGCCCCCAGGTCGAAGCTGAGGGTGTCGCTGCCCACGTTGCCCAGGGCGTCGGCGGCGTAGAGCGCGGCCGTGTGCCGCCCCGGCGCCAGGTCCGACGGCAGGCCGAAGGCCAGCCGCCCGCTGGTGTAGCTGTCCGGGTCGTAGGCGACGCCGGCGACGCCGGCCGCCGCCACGACGGCGCGATGCAGCTGGCCCGTGCGCAGGGTGTCCAGCGAGGCCGCCGCGAAGGCCAGGGAATCGTCGGGGTGGGGCAGCTTGGTCGCGGGATCGCCCGTCAGGTTGTAGCGCTGGGAATTGTCCCGCAGGCCGACCGAAACCATCGACGCCTTGCCCAGGCGCAGGG
>JBHEPC010000470.1:0-2959 GCA_046260475.1 Candidatus Krumholzibacteriia bacterium
GGCCTTCCTGGGCGACCACGTGCTGCTGGCGGACCGGGCATCGGGGCTGCGGGTCTTCGACCTGGCCGACCCGGCCCATCCGGTCGAGGTGGGAAGCGTCGACACCCCCGGCCTCGTGTTCGGGGTCACCGTCTCCGGCTCGCTGGCCTACGTGGCCGGCTCCACCGACGGGTTGCACGTGGTGGATCTGGCCCTGCCGTCGTTCCCGCAGCTGATCGCCACCTTCAACACCCCCGGCTACTGCCTGCAGACCGCGGTCGTGGGCACCACCGTCTACCTGGCCGACCGCGAGGACGGCCTGAAGATCCTCGACTGCTCGACGCCCGCGGCGCCGCAGCTGGTGGGCAAGCTCACCCTGCCGGGCAACGTGCTGGACGTGGAGGTGGCCGGCGGGTACGCCTACCTGGCCGGCTCGGCCGCGGGGCTGTGGGTCGCCGACGTGAGCGTGCCCGCCAGCCCCGTCCTCGTCGGAACCCTCGATCTGCCCGGCAGCGCGCTCGCCGTGGCCGTGCAGGGCGGCCACGCCTACGTGGCCGAGTACGGGCTCGGCCTGCGGGTCGTGGACATCGGTCAGCCGGCGGCGCCGGTGGCGGTGGGCTTCGCGGCCACGCCGGGCCAGGCCTGGACGGTGCGGGTCGACGGCGGCTGGGCCTACCTCGCCGACGACGACGCGGGCCTGCAGGTGATCGACATCCACGACCCGGCCGCGCCCCGCCTGGTGGGGGGCGCGCCCACGCCGGACAAGGCCTGGGGCCTGGCCGTCGGGAACGGCCTGGTGGCCGTGGCCCAGAGCGCGTCGGGCCTGGCGCTGCTGCCGGCGGCCTGCTCCCTGAGCGCGGTGCCGGCGCCGCCACCGGCCGGTCCGTTGGCGCTGCGGGCCTGGCCCAACCCGTTCAATCCCCGCGCCACCGTGGCCTTCGAGCTGCCGGCTTCCGGCCCGGTCCGGGTCGAGGTCTTCGACCTGCGGGGCCGCCGGGTGCGCCGGCTGCTGGACGGCCACCTGCCGGCCGGTCCGCGCGAAGTGGTGTGGGACGGGACGGACGACGCCGGACGCCAGGCGGCGTCCGGCGTCTATCTCGTGCGCGCCCGCGCCGGCGGCGCGGCGGACCTGCGCAAGCTCGTGCTGGCCCGGTGACCGGCGGCCCTCAGCTCCGGGCGCCCCGCAGCGCCCCGGCCGCGACCTGCAGGCCCAGCAGGAGTCCGAACACGCAGACGATGGCCGCGCCCGTGGGCAGGTCCAGCCAATAACTGGCCGCCGCCCCCAGCGCCACCGCCAGCACGCCGACTGCCAGCACGAAAGCCAGGTGCCGCAGCTCGCCGCGGCAGCCGCAGCGGTAGGCCATCACCGTCGGCACCACCAGCAGCGTGAACACCAGCAGGACGCCGGCGATCTGCACGCTGCTGGTGACCACGGTGCCCAGCACCGCGTAGAACAGGAAGTCCCAGCGGGGCAGGCGCAGCCCGCGGGCGCGGGCGGCCGCCGGGTCGTCGCTGATGGTGCGCAGCCGTCCGTGGGCCCACCACAGCAGCACCCCGAGCGCGGCGTACAGGACCGCGGTCTTCAGCACCTCGCCCCAGGTGACCCACAGGATCGAGCCCACCAGCAGGTGGTTGATCTCCTCGCTGCCGTGGGGCACCTGGGTCAGCACCAGGATCATCGCCGCCGAAAACACCGCGTAGATGATGCCGATGTACGCCTCCTGGGGCACGTGCCGCTCGTCGCCGCGCATGCCGGCGATGAGCAGGGCGCCCAGGAAGGTGGCGCCCAGCCCGGCGAACCAGGCCGCGTCCGTCCCGTGCTCCGCGCCCAGGTACATGGCGACGGCCACGCCGAAGGCCGAGATCTGGGCCAGGGCGATGTCCACGAAGATCACGCCCCGCCGCACCACGTGCCCGCCGAGGTAGCCGTGCATCGCCACCAGCACCAGGGCCACGGCCACCGGCGCCGCCATCATGCCGATGAATCCGTCCACGGGCGCCTCACTCCCCCGCGGCGGCCACCAGGCGCGCCACGATGACGTCGAACATCTCCGGGTAGCCGTCCGTCCCGGGCTGCGAGCCCACCGCCGCCGGCAGCACCACCAGCACGGCGCCCATGCGCTCGGCCGCGCGGGCGCCCGCGTCCAGGTGGTTCCAGGGCGCGGCCACCAGTTCGGTGACGCCGGCGGTGCGGGCCCGCGCCGTCAGTTCCTCCACGTGCCGGGGCGAGGGGGCGATGCCCGGCCGGTGCTCGACCGCGCCCAGCAGCCGCAGCCCCAGCCAGTCGGCCAGGTACTCCCACTGCTTGCTGTAGTGCACCAGCGGATGGGCCCGCACCGGCGCGGCGGCGGCGTGCCAGGCGGCGATGCGCGGTTCCAACGCCGCGGCCAGGTCCGCGGCCCGCCGCCGGAAGCGGTCGGCGGCCTCGGGCCGCAGTTCGCCCATGCGCTCGGCCATGAGGGCGGCCACCCGCAGGCCGTTGCGCGGGTCCAGCAGGTAATGGGGGTTGCCCTGGGGATGGACGTCGCCCTGGGCGCGGGACACGGGTCCGGACGGCACCTCGAGCACCGTTGCCAAGGCACCGGAACAGTCCAGGCAGCCCGGCTGGCCGTCCCTGACCCGCGGGTTGCGGGCCTTGTCCAGCAGGACCGGCAGCCAGCCCACCTCCAGGTCCAGGCCGTTGTAGCAGAGCAGGTCGGCCTTGCCCAGGCTACGGGCCAGCGAGGGACGGGCCGGCAGGAAGTGGGGGTCGTACTCGCCGGGGCACAGGACCGCCACCTCGGCGTCGTCGCCGCCCACCTGCCCGGCCAGCCAGCCCAGGTCGGTCAGGGTGCACACAACCTGCAGGGGTTCGGCGCCAGGGGCGGCGCCCGCGCCCAGCATGGCGCAGAAGGTCAGGGCCAGGATCGTCTTCATGGGCGGCCCTCCTAGTAAAGGTGGGCCGGATGCGACCCGATGGTGAAGTTGAACTGCAGGGAGA
>JBHEPC010000081.1:0-3068 GCA_046260475.1 Candidatus Krumholzibacteriia bacterium
CGGTGAGCACCGCCCGCCGCAGCCCCGCCACCCGGGCCATCACCAGGCCCAGGCCGTCGTGGCTGTGGAAGGCCTTCAAGGCCTCGCCCTGCGGTCCGTAGACCATGGTCCCGTCGGTGAGCACGCCGTCGGCGTCCAGGACCAGCAACTCGACCGCGGCGAAGCGGTCGGCCAGCGCCGCGCCCAGCACGGTTTCGGCCTCGCGCCGGTAGGCGGCGTCGCTGCGGGGCGGCCAGGGTGCCGGGCCGGGCACGTTCACGCGGTGACCTCGTTGTGCAGCCGGCGGAAGCGGGCCAGCTGGTCCACCAGGCCGGCGAAGACCTCCAGCGGCAGCTGGCTGCCGGCGTCGCTGAGGGCGCGGGCCGGTTCGGGGTGCACCTCCAGGAAGACGGCGTCGGCGCCCGCGGCCACGCCGCAGCGGGCCAGCAGCGGGATCAGCTCGGGCCGGCCCCCGGTGGTGGTGCCGGTGCTGCCGGGGGACTGGACGCTGTGGGTGGCGTCGAAGACCACGGGGCAGCCCGCCTGGCGCATGATCTGGGTCGAACGGAAGTCCACCACCAGGTCCCGGTAGCCGAAGAAGGAGCCGCGCTCGGTCAGCAGCACCCGGTCGGCCCCCGCGGCGCGCACCTTGGCCACGGCGTGGGCCATGTCCGCCGCCGCCAGGAACTGCCCCTTCTTGACGTTGACCACCTTGCCGGTGCGCCCGGCCGCCTCCAGCAGCGACGTCTGCCGGCACAGGAAGGCAGGGATCTGCAGGACCTCGGCCACCTGGGCCGCGGCGGCGGCCTCCTGCGGGTGGTGGATGTCCGTCAGCACCGGCACCCCCACCGCCTGGGCGATGCGCCCAAGCAGGCGCAGGCCCTCCTGCAGGCCCGGGCCGCGGTAGCTGCCGGCGCTGGTGCGGTTGTCCTTGGCGAAGCTGGATTTGAAGCAGTAGCCCAGGCCCAGGCGGGCGCAGGCGGCGGCCAGCGCCTCGGCGGTGGCGAGCATCTCGTCCGGGTCCTCCAGCACGCAGGGCCCCGCGATCACGTACAGGGGCTGGCCCGCCCCCACCAGACGGTCGCCGACCTGCACCGGCGCCGCGGCGCTCACGACGCGGCCTCGGCCGCCGCACGTTCGGCGCCCTGGTGGGCGACGGCGGCGGCGACGAACCCGCGGAACAGCGGATGGGGACGGTTGGGCCGGGACTTCAGCTCCGGGTGGAACTGCACGGCGATGAAGAACGGGTGGCCCGGCAGCTCGAGGATCTCCACCAGCAGCCCGTCGGGCGAGGTGCCGGAGAAGACCACCCCCTCGGCCTCGAAGCGCGCGCGGTAGTCGTTGTTCACCTCGTAGCGGTGGCGGTGGCGCTCGCTGATCTCGGTCTTGCCGTAGCACCGCTCGGCCAGGGTCCCCGGGACGATCACGCAGGGCCAGGCCCCCAGGCGCATGGTGCCGCCCAGGTTCTTGATCCCCTTCTGGGTATCCATGAGGTGGATCACCGGGTGGGGGCTGTCGGCGTCGAACTCGGCGCTGCCGGCCCGCTCGAGCCCCACCAGGTTGCGCCCCATCTCGATCATCGCGCACTGCAGGCCCAGGCAGATGCCGAAGTAGGGCACGCCGTTCTCGCGGGCGAAGCGCACCGCCCGCACCTTGCCCTGGATGCCCCGGTCGCCGAAGCCGCCGGGCACCAGCACGCCGTGGCAGCCGCCGAAGATCTCCGCCAGGCGCCGGTCCCCCACCTCCTCGCCCTCCAGCGACTCGGAGTCCACCCACACCTGCTCGACCGCCACGTGGTTGGGGATGCCGGCGTGGATGAAGGCCTCGGTGATGCTCTTGTAGGCGTCCTTGAGCTCGACGTACTTGCCCACGATGGCGATGCGCACGTGGTCGGGCGGGTTGACGATGAGCTTGACCATGCGGTCCCACTCGGACAGGTCGGGCTGGGGCGTCTCCAGGCGGAAGCGCTCGCACAGCAGGTCGTCCATGCGCTGCTGGTGGTAGTTCAGGGGCACCTCGTAGATGGAGCGCACGTCCTGCCCGTCGAAGACCCGCTCCGGCGGCAGGTTGCAGAACAGGGCGATCTTGCGACGGGCGTCCTCGCCGATCAGCTGGCAGGCGCGGCAGATCAGGAAATCGGCCTGGATGCCGATCGAACGCAGCTCGGCCACCGAGTGCTGGGTGGGCTTGGTCTTGATCTCGCCGGCGGTCTCGATGTAGGGCACGAGGGTCAGGTGCACCGAGGCGGTGTCCTCGGGCGGGCACTCCAGGCGGAACTGGCGGATGGCCTCCAGGAAGGGCAGGCTCTCGATGTCGCCCACGGTGCCGCCGATCTCGGTGATCACCACGTCGACCGTGGGGTCCAGCTTCGCCGGCAGCTTGATGCGGCGCTTGATCTCGTCGGTCACGTGGGGGATGACCTGCACGGTGCGGCCCAGGTACTCGCCCTTGCGCTCGTTCGCCAGGATGGTCTCGTAGACCCGGCCGCTGGTCAGGTTGTTGATCTGGGAGAGGTTCACGTCGGTGAAGCGCTCGTAGTGGCCCAGGTCCAGGTCGCACTCGGCGCCGTCCTCGAGCACGAAGACCTCGCCGTGCTGGAAGGGGCTCATGGTGCCGGGATCGACGTTCAGGTACGGGTCGAACTTCTGCAGGATCACCTTCAGCCCGCGGGCCTTCAGGAGGTTGCCCAGGGAGGCCGAGGCGATCCCCTTGCCCAGCGCGGAGACCACGCCGCCGGTGACGAACACGTACTTGGCCATCTCGTCCTTTCGGCCGCGCCGCGCGCGGCGATGGGGTGCGCCGTGCCGTCAGTCCCGCGCCGGCTGTTCGCGCCAGCGCCGGCGCACCTCGTCCAGGTCCGCGGGTGTGTCCACGCCCACCGGGGCGGCCGTCGCCACCAGGACCCGGATGGGGATGCCGTGCTCCAGCAGCCGCAACTGCTCCAGGCCCTCGGCCCGCTCCAGGGGGGTGCGCGGCAGGGCCAGGAAGCGCTCCAGCACCGGGCGCCGGAAGGCGTAGATGCCGATGTGGCGCAGGGCGTGGGCGCGGGCGACGGCGGCCGACCCCGGGAAGATACCGGGTATGGGGGC
>JBHEPC010000102.1:0-14979 GCA_046260475.1 Candidatus Krumholzibacteriia bacterium
CGTCCTCCAGCTGATATCGGGCCTGACAGACGGTGCAGGTGGTGATCATGCCCCGCTCCAGGAACGGCAGGTGGTCGTCCACCACCGCCCGCCCCGGCCGCGGGTCGAAGGCCTCCAGGCCCAGCGCGGCCGCCCGGTCGAACACCGCCCGGGTCCAGGCAGGGGCGTGGGCCAGGGAGTACCGTTCCATGGGGATGGTCAGGTCCCGGTCCCCGACCATGTCCAGCAGCACCAGGCCCCGGGGCGTGCCGCCGGCCAGGGGGTTGCCGAAGTCCTGCCAGGTGCGCGCCAGGTGCCGCGAGCCCAGGCAGTAGGTCGCGGGCTCGGCCGGGCGGCCCGCATCCTCCAGGTCGAAGAAGAGCAGGTCCACCCCCTGGGGCGGCGGCGTCCGGCCCAGCAGTTCGATCAGGTGCAGCAGGACCGCGACGCCGCTGCCCCCGTCGTTGGCGCCGATGATGGGCACCGCCCTCAGGGCCGGGTCGTTCTCCATGTCCGCGACGGGCCGGGTGTCGTAGTGGGCGCCCAGCCACAGGCGCTCGCCCCCGGCCGGGCCCGCCGAGACGACGATGTTCCAGCCGGCGACCTCGCCCCCCGCGAGGGGGTGCTCGGCGGTGAAGGGCAGCCGCACCACCGCCAGCCCCGCCTCGCGGGCCGTCGCGGTGATCAGGTCGCGCAGGGCGGCGATGCCCTCGCTGCCCGGATGGCGCGGACCCAGCGCGCACTGGGCCTCGACCAGCGCCATGGCCCGCGCGCCCGAGAAGTCCGGAACCGCGGCCGCGCGCGCGGTGCCGGCCGGGAACGTCAGGCAGGCCGCCGCCAGCAGGGCGGCCGCCGCGGCGAGTCGTGTCCTAGAAGACAAAGGTCGCCTCCAGTCCCAGGCCGAGGGTCGTGGTCGACTGGCCCGAGGCGATGTTCCCCGAGCGGCTGAAGATGAACCGCAGCGCGCCGCTCAGGTTCCGCGTCACCTGGTAGGAGAAGCGCGGGTTGACGCTGTAGCGGGTGGTGCCGGTGGGCTCGATGGCCTGGCCGCCCGGGTTGGTGCGCTCGGTGCGGTCGGCCTCCCAGGACACGTCCACGTCCATGTCGATGGCCGGGTTGCTGCCCGGGCGGTACAGGCCCAGCTTGATCAGCAGCGACTGGGCCTGGAACTTGTGGCGCACCTGCAGTCCGACG
This sequence comes from Candidatus Krumholzibacteriia bacterium, assembly GCA_046260475.1. GTDB lineage: Bacteria > Krumholzibacteriota > Krumholzibacteriia > LZORAL124-64-63 > LZORAL124-64-63 > JACZKN01. The sequence continues at coordinate 1,174 of JBHEPC010000102.1, forward strand.
CGCGTGCGCGAGCTTGCGGTGATGACGCTGTTGTTGACCTGCGTGTCGGCCGACCGGTTGACCGTCAGGGTCGCGGTCAGCCCGCTGTGGAAGGTGCCGGTCCAGCGCGGGGACAGGTTCCAGCCCGTGGTCGGGTTGTAGTTGGTCTCGGTGTAGTTGTTCACCGTCCGCGAGCGCTTGAAGCCCAGGTTCAGGTTCGAACTGCGGAACCAGCCCGAGTCCGGCGTACCGTCGCCGCCGCCCAGCAGAGGCCAGCGCTCCATACCCGAGACGGAGACCTGCAGATCCGGCCAGTCCTGCTGGTAGGACTCGCTGACCGCGGCGGACTGGTCGCGCCGGGAGGTGCTGTTGGCGTACTTCATGTCCAGGCTGACGGTGCGCGCCAGCTTGGTCGTGGCGGCCACGTTCAGGGTCTTGCGTTCCTGGGAGGAGTAGGAGACCGCCAAGGTGTCCGCGCCGTCGATCTCGGGCAGCAGGCCGGTCTTGTACCAGAAGGGCGTGTCGCCCGTGTAGCGGGCGTAGGTCGAGGCCTTCTTTTCCGTCCAGGTGATCTTCACCGGCGTCACTTCGCGCAGAGGCGTCAGCACGGCATTGGTCAAGGTGCCCAGGCTGAACCCCGGCCCGCCGGCGTCCGCTTCCGCGTCCGCATCCGCGCCTGCCGCCGCGTTCCGGGCGCCGGCCTCCAGGCGTTCCTGCTCCGCCGCCGCCTCGGCAGCCTCCAGCAGGCGGCGCTCCGTCAGTTCCCGGATCTGGTCCGGGGTCAGGCCCTCGGTCTCCTCGGGGGTCAACTCGACCCTGGTCTCGGCCTGGCCGCGGCGCGCGGCCTGCTGCTCGTGCTGCTGCTGCTGCTGGATCAGGCGCCGGCGCTCGTCCTCGCTGTAGCGGCGCTCCGGGAACACCTTCTTGACGGCGTCGCCCACCGGCACGCTGAGCCGGAACTCCCAGCTGCCGTTGTTGCTGAGGCTGCGGATGCCCTCCGGGTCGCCCGGCTGCTGCAGGCCGGGGCTGTGGTCGTCGGCGAAGGCGCCGGTGAACTGGACGCTCGGGCGCAGGGCGTTGATCTGCCGCGCCAGGGTGCGCACCGGCCGCAGCAGGCCGGCGGTCCCCAGGTCCGCCGGCCGCGGCGGCGTGAAGGTCAGGCGCAGGTCGTAGTTGCGGCGGTTCTCCTGGCCGATGTTCACCCCCATGACCTCCTCGGGGCGCAGCATGTCGCGCTGGGACTTGACCGTGGCGCTGGCGCTCAGCACCGTCAGCGGCTCGTAGTCCACGCCGGCGTTGAGGTTGGCGTCCCGGGTGCGGGTGGTCGGGCGCGGCGTGACGGTGCCGTCCTCGGCGATCGTCACCGCGCCCGTCTGCTGGCTGGTGAAGGAACCGCCCAGGGCCACCTTCGCAGGCAGGAAGGCCAGGCCCCTGACCACCGGCAGGTAGGACAGCAGGGGATACCGGCCGAGGGTGTAGCGGCCGGGAAGGCGCAGGTCGTAGTTGGCCGTCCCCTGCAGCGCCTTCTGCTTGCGCTCGTCCGCCGGGCTGACGCGCCAGGACCGGGAACCCGCAAGGGAGAACGACCACGGGTCGATCAGGTAGCGCAGCAAGGCCGCCTTGGACGGCGCATGGCTCAGGCGCGTGGAGAACCCCTCCCGCTCTTCGAGCGTGGACATGGCGTTCTGCACGTCCTGTTCGATGATCTCGATGTCGCTGTTGGTCTCGTACTTGGGCCGCTGCACCAGGCTGCGCCGCGACAGGTTGACCGGCAGGCGGAAGCCCGCCAGGGGGATGAAGTCGTCCACGGAGAAGCTGGTCGAGAGGTTCCAGTCGGTGTCGTCCACCCCCGAGCCCTTGGCCGCGTCCAGGCCGTGGAACTCGGGATCCCGGTGGCTCCAGTCGAAGTCCACCTTGATGACGTCGGCCATGTTCAGGCGCGCGCCCGCGCGCTGGGCCATGCCCAGGTCCCGTTTGACCCCCTCCAGCTTGACGTCGTTGAAGTAGAAGGAGCCGCTGACCGGCTCGTCCAGGCGGGTGTTCGCCACGCCGAAGTAGTAGCGCTTGACCGAGCGCAGGTCCGGCCGCCCCACCACCGAGACCCGGTACGACGGGCCGCCCCGGGCGTCCCGCAGCAGGGCGCGCCGCACGCCGTCGTCGTCGAAGGGCGCGTTCTTGGCATTGCTGAGGTCCTTCAGATCGATGACCACCTGCTGCCAGCCCACCTTGTTGGGGTCGTCGGCGAAGTTGTAGGCGACCTCGTAGTAGTTCAGGGTGTCGGCGCCGACGCGGAAGAAGAGGTCCACGTCCGCGGTGCGATGGCTGGGGTTGTACCACCACCAGGTCATCTGGTCGTAGGTGGTGTAGTCGTCGCCGCGCACGGAGACCTGCTTGCTCGTGCGCATCAGGTGGCCGCGGTCCAGATTCTCGAAGTCCAGGACCAGGGCCTGCTCCTTCTCCGGGATGTTGCCCTCGACCCGCGGCGCGAAGGGCAGGCCGGCGGCGAAGTCCGGGTTCTCCTTGTTGTTCACCTCGCCCAGGAAGAACTCCTCGCCCGGCACCAGGTCCGCCGGCCCCAGCAGGGCCTCGTCCCCCACGCGGCGGATGCCCTCGCGCTCCCAGCGGCTGCCCAAAAACCGCAGCTCCGAGAACTGGAGCTTCTTGACCGGCGTGGCCAGGGGCGTGTCGTTCTCGTACCACAGGCGCACGTGGGTGACGGCGCGGATGTTGGCCGTGGTGTTGACCGAGACCGAGTCCAGCTGCCCCAGGGCGATGCGGTACTTGCGCCAGGACTGGTCCGCGGGCATGTCCCCCAGGGTTTCGTAGTCGTAGGCCACGTCCACCAGGGCGGGCGTGTCCTTCAGGTCGATGGTGGCGGTGAAGAACCCGTCCAGGCGGTTGAGCTGGTCGTCGCCGTTGAGGTCCTCCGTGTCCAGGCGCTGGTTGTTGGCCGTGCCGTTGATGTTGGGGTACGGGTTGGCGTCGCTCACGTACTCGGAGCTGAAGCGCTGGTCCCCGTCCGGGCCGGAGCCGTCCAGGCCGATGTCCTCGTCTGGGGTGTAGATTCCGTCGGGGGTCGTGTTGTTGATGCCGTCCTCCCGCTCCCACTGGCCGACGACCAGGCCGCCGGAGCCGTCGTCGGGCCAGAAGCCGTCCTCGTTGACGAAGCCGAAGTCGATGTGCAGGCGCCCGCTGCGCAGGTCGCGGTCCCGCTCCCCGTCGTTGACCCAGATCTCCACGAACTGGCTCTTGGAGAGGTCCAGGCCGGTGCGGCTGATGCCCCGCATGATGCCGCCCCAGTCGCTGTCGTCCCAGGTGCCGTCGTCGGCGCGCAGGTACAGGTCCATGACCTGCTGCGTCTCGTCGCGTTCCTGGTTCACCAGGTCGGGGTTCAGCCAGCGCCGCGGCACCCGGTCCTTGGGCAGGAACCAGCGCACCGCCTCCACCCGGTCCTGCGGGGTGAAGACCCGGCTGTCGCCGGTCTCGAAGCGCCAGCGGGCGCCCAGCACCGGGGCGCTGGCCCAGGACCAGGAGGTGCGGGTCAGGGGCACCATGTCCGAGGCGTCCACGCCCTCGAAGTCCTCCAGGTAGGCCACGCCCTTGGTGTTGGGGTTGGGCAGGCTGACGGCCACCTCGCCCGACAGCTGCAGGGAGCTTTCGCGCTCGGTGTTGCGGCGCGACAGCAGGTTGGCCACGGTGGTCAGGAAGCCGGGTCGGAACGTGTGCTGGAGGTTGAAGTTGCCCACCAGGGTCTTGCTGGGCTCCTCGCCCAGCTTGGCCTTCTCGCCGACGATGGCCTCGGTCTGGTACAGCCAGGTCGTGGCCGCCTTGCTCTCGCGGCCCAGGTCGTAGCCCAGGTTCAGGCCCAGCAGGCTGGTGTTGCCGCCGCCGAAGAAGGGCGAGTACTGGTAGCTGACGCCGATCTGGCTGTCGGGGGTCAGGTTCGCCGCCTCGCCCTTGAGGGTGATCTCGCCGAAGAGGTAGTCGATCTCGTAGTCCACGCCCCGGGTCAGGGTGCGGCCGTCCAGGGTGACGGCCTCGGAGCCGTCCTCGATGTTGGAGGCCCCCAGGCTGAAGCTGCTGCTGACGGCGGCGTGGGTCGCGACCAGCTGGAACTTGCCGTAGTTGGGGTAGAGGTTCGGCGGCGTATCGGGCGAGTAGAGCTGGGGCACCTGGTTCTCCACCAGGTAGGCGCTGGCCTGGTAGCTCCAGCCCTCCTGGTTCACGTTGCCCTCGTAGAAGGCCTGCGGGTCGGCCGGCGCGAAGGGCTCCGGCACGTTTACCGGGAACTTCAGCAGGCCCCGCTGCAGGTCGAAGAGCTCGGGCCGGTGCCAGTCCACGACGCCGTCGGGGGGGCCGCCCCGGGGATCCTCCAGGTCCAGGCCGAAGATCTCGAAATAGTTGACGCCCTGCTCGTCCAGCTGGGGGTTCAGGTCGGCGCGGGTGCGCTCGATGCGGAACTCGAAGGTGGTCGGGTCGATGTCGCTGCCGCCCAGGCTGTAGATGTTGCGCACCACGTAGCCGTGGCTGACGGGCTCGGCCGGGTTGGGCGGCGCCTTCAGCAGCTTCATGGCGTAGTACAGCTGGTCGTCGTTGGGCACGGAGCGGCTCGGCACCGCGCCGGGCAGGTTGGGGTCGTCGCCGACCTGGGCCACGAGGCCCCCCTGGGCGTCGACGATGCGGTAGGTGATGGCCAGGTAATCGGTGTCGGCGACGCCCGAGCCCAGGTCCAGGGCGTAGACGCGCCCGTCGGTGTCCAACATGATCTCGTATTCCACGCGCTGCCACACGAAGCCCTTGTTGTAGGGCTCGCTGCCGGCGACGAAGTCGCTCCAGACGCCGGTCGGATCCACATAGACCGCGACGTTGTTGATCTCGTCGGCGCCGGCGCCGCCGGTGCTGGCCCGCCGCCGGAAGATCTGGATGGAGTTGCGGTCCACCCGCCAGGACGGGTCGATGGCGGCCGTCTCGCGGCTGTTGAAGAGCTTGAAGAAGCGGTTGTTGATGAACTGGTGCGAGAGCAGGATCTTGGGCTCCACCGAGCCGCCCTTGGAGTTGAAGGTCTTGCTGCTGGACTCGGCCTTCTGCTTCGAGGCGACCACGGTGAAGTCGGCCCGGCCCACCTGGCCGGTGACCTTGATGCCGAACAGGCCGGACTTGTTGCTGCTGTAGCCCAGCAGCTGGCTGCCCGGCAGGGTCAGGCCCACGTCGCCGGTCTCGATGGTCTTGATGATCTCGTCCTCGGTGCCCTGGTACATCAGCTTGATCTTGGTGGCGTCCGGGCCGATGGCGGCCGAGTTGTGGTCCACCTCCAGGATGATCTTCTCGCCGATGGTGCCCGAGAGGTTGATCTGCAGCTCCTGCTCCATGTCCAGCGACGGGAACAGGGACTGGCTGGCGACCCGCTCGTTGGGGGTGAAGGGCTTGACCACGGTGCTCTCGCCGGTGATGGCCAGGCGCTCGCGGCCCGAGATGCGGATGCGGGTCTTCTCGCCGCGGCCGATGATCTTCTCCAGGGTGCGCGGCAGCTTGATGGGGATGGTCAGGTTGATCAGCCCGTCGTCGTCCTGGGCGCGCTTGCCCGCGCCGACGACCGTCAGCTTATCCATGCGGCCGGTGCGGGCAACGACCGCGTGGGCCCGGGCCACGGCAAGGTCCAGGTCATCGACGAAGCGCTCGACCCCCGGTTCGAACAGGCGGCGGGGCGGGTACCAGAGGATGCCCCCCGGCAGGGTTTCGGCCGCCGGGAACAGATACAGCCACTTGGGGTATGTGATGCGCGTGGCCAGGCCCAGGACGTCGTTGTACTCCAGCAGGGTCTCGCGCCGCTCCAGGTCGACCGCGGCCTGCTCGCGGAAGCGGCGCCGGAAGTTCGTGGCCAGGGTGGGCCGGACGCCGCCGTCCCGGGCGGGCTCGACCCCCAGGACCTCCAGGCGGCGCAGCAGGACCAGGCGCTCGACCCCCAGCAGGCGGGGGTCCTCGGTGGCCCGCACCACCGGGTCCAGGCCGTACAGCAGCGGTCCGCGGTAGTCGGGATCGGCCGCCGCCGGGGCGGCGCCCAGCAGGACGGCCGCGAGCAGGGCCACGGTCGCGGGCAGGGTCGCAAGCGGGGGTGCCGGGGCGCGGCGGCTGCTGGCCCTGACCATCCTCACCGGCGACGCTCCTTGTCTCGGACAGGTGGCGGGACCAAACTTAGCGCTGGCCCCGGCGACGGACGTCCACGAAAATGGTCACGCTGACCACGACACTGGCCGGTCCGCGCTGCTCCGGCGTGCCGCCGGCACGTGCGGCCGCGGTGGGGAAGAGACCGTATGTACCTGATCTACCGACACTTGCTGGCCTCGGCGGCCGGACCGTTCTTTTTCGGGCTCTTCGTCATCACCTTCCTGATGATGATAGAGATCCTGTTCAAATACGTCGATCTCTTTGTCAGCAAAGGTGTTCCGTTCCTGCTGGCCACGAAGGTGCTGGCCCTGAGCCTGGGGCACACGTTTGCACTTTCCGTGCCGATGGCCGTCCTGATCGCCATCCTGATGAGCGTGGGGCAACTGGCGGCGGACCAGGAGATTACCGCCCTGAAGGCCAGCGGCGTCGGGCTGTGGTCGGTGCTGCGCCCGCTGCTGCTGGGGGCGGGCGTGATCGCCGCCGGCCTGACGGCCTACAACCACTACGTGTTCCCGGAATCGAACCATATGCTGGCCAACCTTGTCTACGACATCAACCGCACCAAGCCCATGCTCGAGGTCCGGGAGCGCCAGTTCACCGACCTGAGCGAGACCATGACCATCTTCGTGGCCACGAAGGACGACCTGACCGGGCGCATCGAGGACGTCTCCATCGTCGAGAAGGAGAAGCCCAACGATCTGTCGCCCCGCCTGACGGTGGCCACCTGGGGCCGCATCGTGCCGGACCCCGCCACGAACTCGCTGCTGATCGAGCTGCACGACGGCGAGATCCACGAGCGGCCGGACCCGTCCGCGCCGGGCAAGTACCAGGTGACGCGCTTCGGCCAGCACAATCTCTACGTGGAGAACGTTTCCCGCGACTTCCACGCATCCGGGCGCAAGGCCCGCGGCGACCGGGAGATGAACCTGGCGGACCTGTGGCAGGCGGCGGCCGAGGAGCGGGCGCGGGCCGCGGCCTCCCGGGCCGAGCTGGTGGAGCAGGCGGCCGGGCTGCTGCGCTGGCAGTGGCAGCTGCTGGATGCCGCGCGCCGGGACGACGTGCTGGGCGTGCGGGAGGCCCCCGCCGCCGGGCCGGCCCGGCGCACCTTCCTGGAGCCCAAGTTCCGGGCCACGCGCCTGAAGGTCGAGCGCACGGTGGAGCAGGCCGAGTACCGGCAGAAGATCATCGAGAGCTTCAACATCAAGGAGAACCGTTACCTGGTGGAGTTCCACAAGAAGTTCGCGATCCCCTTCGCCTGCGTGGTGTTCGCCCTGCTGGGCGTGCCCATGGCCGTCACCTCCTCGCGGGCGGGCAAGGGCGTCAGCGTCAGCCTCGCCATCGCCGTCTACCTGGTCTACTACCTGTTCCTGGTCGGCGGCGAGAAGTTCGCCGACCGCGGGCGGCTGGACCCCTTCCTGGCCATGTGGGGTGCCAACATCGTGCTGGTGGTCGTGGGGATCCCCATCTTCCTGAAGGCCGTGCGCGAGTCCACGCTGCTGAGCGTCACCCTCAAGCCGCGGCCGCAGCCCGGCGCCCCCGGCGGCGGCGCCCCGTGATGGGCATCATCCACCGCCACCTCATGGTCACCTTCCTGCGCAACCTGGGGTACACCATCGTGGGCGCCATCGTGCTGTTCACGATGATGGACCTGCTGGACCATGTCGGCAGCTTCGTGGACAACCAGGCCACCGCCTCGATGGTATCCCGCTACTACGTCTACAAGGCCGCCTGGATCATCGACACCGTGCTGCCGGTGGCCATGCTCATGGCCACGCTGTTCACCGTGGGCACCATGGCCCGCTACCTGGAGCTGACGGCGCTGTTCGCGGCCGGACGCTCCCTGCTGGGGGTGACCCGGCCCCTGGTGGGGCTGGCCCTGGCGGTGTCCGCCTTCTCCCTGGCCTGGCGGGAGTACGTGCTGCCGGTGGCCAACGTCGAGCGCAACCGCGTGTGGGAGGTCGAGGTCCACCGCAACCCGGACCGGATCCGCCCGACCCAGAACATCGCCCTGACCGGACCGGACGGGCGCCTCTACTACGCCCGGCGCTTCGATCCCAACACCGGGCTGGTGACGGGTCTGAAGATCGTCAGCAAGAACGGCGCCGTGGTGGTCGAGCGCATCGACGCCGATCGGGCCGAGTGGGACGGCGCGCGTTGGACCCTGGTCGACGGGGTACGGCGGACCTTCGACGGCGACCGGGAGACCATCGTCCCCTTCGAGCGCCTGACCGCCCGGGACCTGGAGGTGGATCCGCGCAGCTTCTACCGCGACCGGATCCGCCAGGAGGACATGAACATCCGCCAGCTGCAGGATCACGTTGAGCTGGTGCGCCTGACCGGGGGCGACCCCACCGCGGCGCTGGTGGACATCCAGTTCAACCTGGCCTTCCCCCTGGTCAACCTCATCGTGGTGCTGTTGGGAATCGTGCTGGCCTCGGGGCCCCGCAAGACCACCATCGCCTCGGGCTTCGGGCTGACCCTGCTGGTCAGCTTCGGCTACTACCTGTTCATGAACTTCGGGCGGGCCCTCGGCCACAGCGGGACCATCCCGCCGGTGCCGGCCGCCTGGGCGGGCAACGCCGTCTACGCCGTCGTCTTCGCGGTCCTCTTCACCCGGGCCCGGCGCTGAGTCCGGCGGGGAATTCGCTGGACTCCTTGCCCGCGCCGGCCTAGCTTGATACATTGATGGCGACCAGGCAGGACGGGTCCGGGACGGGGTTCCGGAACCCCTGGAATCCGTGCCACCCCACAGGGAGAATCTCGAACCGATGAAACGCACGATCCTGATTCTGGCGGCGGGCCTCCTGCTGCTCGCCGCGGCCGGTTGCCAGGACGAGAGCAAGCCGGTGATCACGCGCATCTTCGCCTCCCCCGCCTGCGGCGTGGCGCCCCTGCAGATCGAGGCCTACGGGGTCGCCGCCGGCGGCAACGAGACCGGCGAGGCCACCGGCGGCAACAACAACCTCGAGTTCCGCTGGGACTTCGGGGACGGGGCCACCGGCAGCACGTCGGTCGCCTACCACACCTACCGCGCGCCGGGCGAGTACACCGTGACCCTGCGCGTGGAGGACCCGGACGGCGAGAGCGCCGTGCGCTCGGTGCCGGTCGTGGTCTACGCCGACAGCCTGTTCGTGGCGGCCACCTCCAGCGCGACGGGCCCGGTCACCACCGCCGACACCGTGAGCTTCGACTACCGGAGCGGGACCTGCGGCGTGGATGCCGACTCGGAGTCCGACCGCGCCAGCTACCTGGAGCAGCGCTGGCTGATGCACGACCCCGGCTTCACAGGCGGCGGGGTCTACCGGGGCCCCACGCCGCGCCACACCTTCTCGGCGCCCGGCACCTATGACGTGGAGCTGATCGTGACCTACACCGGCTGGGCCGTGACCCGGCGCGATACGGTCACCGTCGTGGTCCAGTAGGCCTGCCCCGCCGGCGAATGCCAGGAAGGCCGCCCCTGTGGGGCGGCCTTCCTGCGTGAAGGGCCGGCGGCCGGAGGGTTGCGGATCAGCCCACGGCCCGCTGCAGGTCCGCCACCAGGTCCTCCTCTTCCCAGCTGAACCGCACGTCGTCCCGCCCGAAGTGGCCGTAGGCCGCCGTGCTGCGGAAGATCGGCTCGCGCAGGCGCAGGCGGGCGATGATGCCCCGGGGCGTCAGGTCCACCACCTTGCGCACGGCCTCGGTGATCCGCGCGTTGCCGACGCGGCCGGTGCCGAAGGTGTCCACGTGGATGGAGACCGGCTCGGCCACGCCGATGGCGTAGGCCACCTGCACCTGGCAGCGTTCCGCCAGGTCGGCGGCCACGATGTTGCGGGCCAGGTGGCGGGCGGCGTAGGCGGCCGAGCGGTCGACCTTGGTGGAGTCCTTGCCGCTGAAGGCGCCGCCGCCGTGGCAGGCGCTGCCGCCGTAGGTGTCGACGATGATCTTGCGCCCGGTCAGCCCGCAGTCGCCCATGGGCCCACCGATCACGAAGCGCCCGGTGGGATTGATGTGGGCGGTGTAGCCGTCGTGGTCGACGGCGAAACGCGCCAGCACCGGCTTGATCACGTGCTCGCGGATGCCCGCGTGGATGTCGGCGTTGCTGACCTCCGGCGCGTGCTGGGTCGAGACCACGACCGTGTCGATCCGCACCGGCCGGTCGCCCTCGTAGAGGACCGTCACCTGGGTCTTGCCGTCGGGCCGGACCCAGGGCAGGGTGCCGTCCTTGCGCACGCGGGCCAGCTGCTGGGCCAGGCGGTGGGCCACGGTCACGGGCAGCGGCATCAGCACGTCGGTCTCGCGGCAGGCGTAGCCGAACATCAGGCCCTGGTCGCCGGCGCCGCCCGGGTCGACCCCCTGGGCGATGTCCGGGGACTGCTTGTCGATGGAGGTCAGCACGGCGCAGCTGTCGGCGTCGAAGCCGAACTCGTGGGAGGTGTAGCCGATCTCCCGGATCGTGGCGCGCACGAGGTCGGGGATGTCCACGTAGGTGGAGGTCGTGATCTCCCCGCCCAGGAAGGCGACGCCGGTCGTGACCATCGTCTCGCAGGCCACCCGTCCTTCCGGGTCGTCGGCCATGATGGCGTCCACCACGGCGTCGGAGATCTGGTCGGCCACCTTGTCGGGATGCCCCTCGGTGACGGATTCGCTGGTGAACAGGTGGCGGTCGCTCATCGTCCGGTCCTTCCCTTGGTGACGCCCCGGCGCGCGGCCGCGGCGGTCGGTTCAGCTCGCGTCGATCTCGCTGTAGTCGCCCACGTTGACGCTGCCCGAGGCGCCCCGCAGGACGCAGTGGTCCCCCACGAGGCTGCCCGCAAGGCGGCAGTCCTCCAGGCGGCTGTGCTCGCCGATGACGCAGTCCCGCAGCTCGCAGCCGCGGATGACGGTGCCCGCGCCCACGGACACGTCCGGGCCGATGCGGGAATCCTCCACGACCACGTCCGGCGCCAGGTGGCAGGGAGCCACGACGCCGGGGCGGGCGGCGTCACTACCGGCGGCGGCCCGGGCCAGCAGCACCCGGTTGGTGTCCAGCCAGGTCTCGGCCTTGCCGCAGTCGTACCATTCGCTCACCGGCACGGTGGCGAACGCGCAGCCGGCCTCGATCATCAGCTGCAGGCCGTCGGTGAGCTGGTACTCGCCCCGGGTGCGGATGTCCTCGGCCACGACCCGGCCCAGGGCGGCCCAGAGGGCGGCCGCGTCCCGGAAGAAGTAGGCGCCGACGATGGCCAGGTTGCTCGGAGGCACCTCGGGCTTCTCCACGAAACGGCGTACCCGCGCGCCGTCCATCTCCACCACGCCGAAGCGGCGGGGATCGTCCACCTCGCGCACGCCGATCAGGTTCGTGGGCGCCCGCAAAAGCTGCGCGTAGTCGGCCTTGAGGATGGTGTCGCCCAGGATGCAGAAGAAGGGCTCGTCGCCCAGGGCCTCGCGGGCCGTCCAGACCGCGTGGCCCAGGCCCAGGCGCCGCTCCTGCTGCACGAAGGTGATGTCCAGGTCCGGGCGCTCGCGGGCGAACCACTCGCGCACGGCGTCGCCCTTGTAGCCGACGATGAGCACGAAGCCGTCGACACCGGCCGCCGCCAGGTCGTCCACGATGTGGGCGAGGATCGGCTTGCCGGCCACCGGCAGCAGCGCCTTGGGCCGGGTCAGCGTGTGGGGTCTGAGCCGCGTGCCAACGCCCGCGGCGGGGATCACTGCCTTCATGCTGCCTCCACGCGGCCGGGCCGCGCCGCGCTCAGGCGCCCGGCCCTTCGGCCAGCGCCGCCTTCAATCGGGTGATGCGGTCGACGGGGACCGGGTCGATGCCGCGCAGATCGGCCAGGTGGCAGCTGACGAAGTCGCCGTACTGCACCAGGGACATGATCCGGGCCAGGGGCCGCTGGCCCCGGGCGGCGATCTCGTGGACCGCGGCGAACTGCCCGGCCAGCAGCCCGCGGGTGACGGCGACCCGCCGGTCCAGGCGCTCATGATCGCATCGGCCCCGCAGGATGAGAAGGACAAAACGGTCCCGCAGGTCCTGGTCGACCGCCCAGCCCACCAGTTCGTTGTGGTCGAGCTCCGGGTAGGCCGCCAGCAGGGCCGGCACCTTGGCGTTCTCGTTCAGCTGGGCCTTCAGGCGCAGGCCGGCGGCGTGGGCCTCGGCCCCAGCGGTGTGGATCACCGCCACGCGGCCGTGCAGGCTCTCGGCCACGGCACGGGCGGGCGGCTCGTCCGCCGGCACCGGCGAGGCCTCGCCGGCCCGGGCGTAGGGCGCCAGACGCCCCGGCGCCGCCGCCCGCAGCCCCGCGGCGGCGGCCTCCACTTCGGCCGCCGCGTCGGGCAGGGCCTGCAGCAGGCCCAGGACCCGCACCAGGGCGCCCAGGCCGTAGCCCAGGGAGGCCCGTGGCGGCAGCCCGCCCGGCAGGCGCACCACCGGCACGTCCCGGGCGGCGGCCAGGGCGGCCAGGGCGCCGCCCGACGTCAGCGCCAGCCGGCGGCAGCCGCGACGCCCGGCCTCGTCCCAGCCCGCGAGGGCCTCCTGCGTGTCGCCGGAGTAGCTGGAGACGATCACCAGATCGTCCGCCCCTGCCCAGCGGGGCAGACCATAGTCCCGGTGCACGGCCAGCTGGACCTCCGGCAGCAGGGGCGCCACCAAGTCGCCGGCGATGGCCGAGCCCCCCATGCCGCACAGGACCACCCGGGCCGGCGCCGGGCCGGCGGCGGCCGCCTCGTCCAGCCCCGGCAGGCCGGCGCTCTCGAGCAGCTGGTCCGCCAGGCGGTCCACCAGGTGCAGCATGCGGCCGGAGCCGCCCTCGGGCCAGCGGCTCACGTCTCGTCCCCCGCGGCGGCGCGCAGCCGCTTGCGCTCGGCGATGTAGGCGGCCAGGTGCTCGTTGGCCTCGCCCGCGGTGGCCATGCCCATCAGTTCCTCCACCAGGTGCCGCGCCTCCGTGTAGCGGGTCCAGCGGATCACCTGCTTGATCTTGGGCAGGGCCGCGCCGTGCAGGCTGATCTCGTCCAGGCCCAGGCCCAGCAGCACCTCGGCCAGGCGGGTCTCCGAGCCCATCTCCCCGCACAGCCCCACCTCGATGCCGGCGGCGTGGCCCGCAGCCACGGTCTGGTCCAGGGCCCGCAGGATCGCCGGGTGAAGAGGCTGGTAGAGGTACGAGACGCGGCTGTTGCCCCGGTCCATGGCCAGGGTGTACTGGATCAGGTCGTTGCTGCCGATGCTGAAGAAGTCGCACTCGCGCGCCAGCAGGTCCGCCGCCAGCACCGCCGACGGCGTCTCGACCATGATGCCCACGTGCGGCTGCGGGTCGTGGGGCAGGCCCTCCCGCTGCAGTTCGGTCCGGGCCTCGTCCACCACCTCGCGGGCTTCCCGCAGCTCCTGCACGCCGGTGATCATGGGGAACATGACGCGGGCCCGGCCCGCCGCCCCCGCGCGCAGGATGGCCCGCACCTGCGTCTTGAACAGGGCCCGGTTGGCCAGCAGGAAGCGGATGCCCCGCCAGCCCAGGAAGGGGTTGTACTCGCGCTTGGCTCCCAGGTAGTCGGAGACCTTGTCCCCGCCCACGTCCAGGGTGCGGAAGACCACCGGCCGGCCGGCCATCCGCTCGACGAAGCGGGTGTAGATGAGAACCTGCTCCTGCTCGCTGGGGATGGTGGCGTGCTGGAAGAAGAGGTACTCGGTGCGCAGCAGGCCCAC
>JBHEPC010000107.1:0-13606 GCA_046260475.1 Candidatus Krumholzibacteriia bacterium
GTCGAGGTGGGCGCACACGCCGGCGACCTCGCGGCCGATGTCGCCGGCGCCCAGGGTCAGCAGCAGGCTGCCGCCGGGCACGCGGCGCTCCAGCCAGGCCGGGACATCGTCCATGCCGGCGAGCAGGTCCACCGTCGCGGCGCCCGTGGCCTGCAGCAGCTCGGCGATCCCCTCGCTGCCGCAGCCGGCGGCAGGGTCCTCGCCCGCGCCGTAGACGGGCAACAGGCCCACGGCCCCGGCGCCGGCCAGCACGTCGGCGAACTCGCGGGCGAAGCGGGCGGTGCGGCTGTAGCGGTGGGGCTGGAAGAGCACCGCCACCGGCCGGCCGAACTCCCGGGCCACGGCCAGGGTGGCCCCCACCTCGGTGGGGTGGTGGCCGTAGTCGTCGATCACCAGCACCCGGCCGTGCTCGCCGTGCTCCTCCAGGCGCCGGCCCACGCCCTGGCTCGCGGCCAGGCCCCGGGCGAGGTCGCCGAACGGCACCCCCAGTTCGAGGCCCACCGCCACGGCCGCCAAGGCGTTCTGCAGGTTGTGGCGGCCACGCAGGGCCAGGCGCAGCTCGCCCGCGGGCTCGCCCCGCACCAGCACCCGGGCAACCTGGCCGGTCTGTCCCGCCGGCAGCGGCCGGGGCTCGGCCCGCACGTCCGCGCCGGGGGCCAGGCCGTAGGTGATCACCTGGCGGTCCAGCTGGGGCAGCAGGGTGCGCACCTCCGGATCGTCCACGCACAGCACGCAGGCGCCGTAGAAGGGCACCCGCGCCAGGAAGGCGGCGAAGGCCTCGCGCAGGCTGTCCAGGTCCGGGTAGTAGTCCACGTGCTCGAGGTCGATGTTGGTCACCACCGCGATGGTGGGGGTCAGGTGCAGGAAGGTGCCGTCGCTCTCGTCGGCCTCGGCCACCAGGTGGTCGCCGCCGCCCAGCACGGCGTTGGTGCCCATGGCGCGGATGCGGCCGCCGACGATCACCGTCGGGTCCAGGCCGCCCGCGGCCAGGGCCGCGGCCACCAGGGTCGTGGTGGTGGTCTTGCCGTGGCTGCCGGCCACGGCGATGCCGAACTTCAGGCGCATCAGCTCGGCCAGCATCTCGGCGCGGCGGATCACGGGGATGCGGCGGGCGCGGGCGGCGACCACCTCGCAGTTGGCCTCGGTGACGGCCGACGAACGCACCACCACGTCGGCGCCTTCGACGTGGGCCGCGTCGTGGCCGGCGAAGACGGTGGCGCCCAGGGCCGCCAGGCGGTCGGTCACCGGACCGGTGCGCAGGTCGCTGCCGCTGACGGCAAAACCCAGGTTCAGCAGCACCTCGGCGATGCCGCTCATGCCGACGCCGCCGATGGCCACCAGGTGGATGTGTCGCGTGTCGCGGAACACGGGATCGTCTCCGTTCGCTCGGGTCCGGCGGCGGCGCGGGCCCCTCAGCCGGTGCGGGCGGGCGCCCCCGCGGGGTGCCCGATCATGTGCAGCAGGTCGCGGGCGATGGTCTCGGCCGCCTGGGGCCGCGCCAGCTGCCGCGCGGCCGCGCCCATGGCCTGAAGGCGCGCCGGGTCGGCGCCCAGTTCGGCCACCGTCCCGGTCAGCGTGGGTCCGTCGCAGCGCTCGTCCGGCAGCACCACCGCCGCGCCCGCGGCGGCGCAGGCCTCGGCGTTGAGGCGCTGGTGGTCGTCGGTGGCGAAGGGGAACGGCACCAGCACCGCGGGCCGGCCCGCCGCCTGCAACTCGGCCAGGGTCATCGCCCCGGCGCGGCAGACCACCAGGTCCGCCCAGGCCAGGGCCCCGGCCATGTCCTCGATGTAGGGGACGATGCGCACCCGCTGCGGATCGGCCCCCGCCCACGCCGCCTGCACCTCGGCCAGGTCGGCCGGCCCGGTCTGGGCCAGCAGCTCGAGGTCGGCCTGCGCCAACGCCGGCGCCGCCGCGGCCACCGCCGCGTTCAGGGTGTGCGCCCCGCGGCTGCCGCCGAACACGAGCAGGCGCAGCGGCGCGCCGGGCGCCCGCGGCGTCGCCGGCGCCTGGGCGGCGAAGGCCCCCCGCACCGGGTTGCCCGTCTCCACGCACACGCCCGCCGGGAACCAGCGCGCCGCCTCGCCGAAACCCAGGTACACGCGCCGGGCCCAGCGGCCCACCAGGCGGTTGGCCGAGCCGGGCACCGCGTTCTGCTCCTGCAGGGCGCAGGGCACGCCGGCCAGTCGCCCCGCCAGCAGCACCGGCGCGCACACGTAGCCGCCGGTCCCCAGCACGATATGCGGCCTGCGGCGGGCCAGCAAGACCAGGCTGCGCAGGGTGCCGGCCCCCAGGTTGCCCAGGAACACCAGGCGGCCCACGGGACCCAGGCCGCGGAAGCCCGAGGCGGGCACGAAGTCCAAAGGCCAGCCGGCCCGCGGCACCAGCACGCGCTCGAGGCCACGGCGGGTGCCGACGAAGCGGATCTCCAGGTCGGGGTCCAGGGCGCGCAGGGCCTCGGCCACGGCCAGGCCCGGGTACACGTGGCCGCCGGTGCCGCCGCCGGTGACGAGCACGCGCACCGGGCGCGGGGCCGTCACGCCGCCCACCCCCGGCGCTCCCAGCGCTTGCGCTCGACCTCGCGGTCGCGGGCGCCGCGCTCGATGTTCATCAGGATGCCGATGCAGGCCAGGGCCCCCACCATGGCGGTGCCGCCGTAGCTGACGAAGGGCAGGGGCACGCCGATGACCGGCAGCAGGCCGGTGACCATGCCGATGTTGGTGACCGCGTAGATGGTCAGGGCCGTGGTCAGTCCCGCGGCGGCGACGCGGCCGAAGGGCTCGGGCGCGCGGGCGGCGATGCCGTAGCCGCGCCAGGCGATCACCACCACCATGGCGATCACCAGGATGGTGCCGAACAGGCCCCACTCCTCCCCCAGCACGGAGAAGGCGAAGTCGGTGTGGGACTCGGGCAGGAACGAGAACTTGTTGTGGCTCTGGCCCGGTCCCAGGCCCTTCCAGCCGCCGGCCCCCAGGCCCACGATGGACTGCCACACCTGGTACTGGTAGTCGCCGTCGCGCAGGGCGCCCAGCCAGTCCGTCAGGCGCCGGCCCAGCTTGGGCACGACGGCGAAGGCCAGCGCCATGCCCGCCCCCGGCACCAGCACCAGGCCCGCCAGCCAGCGCAGGGGAATGCCCGCGACGAAGACCATCACCAGGCTGACCCCGACGATCACCAGCACGTTGCCGAAGTTGGGCTGCAGGACGAGCATGATCGCCAGGGGCACGCAGCCCAGGCCCAGGGCACCGGCCACCTGGCGGGCGCGCAGGGGACCGCGCCGCGGCTGGCTGGTGAGCATCTCGGCCATCACGGCGATGGCCGCCAGTTTGGCCGGCTCGACCGGCTGGAACTGGAAGCCGCCGATGGTGATCCAGCGGTCGATGTGGCCGGTCAGCAGGCCCCCGCCGTCCTTGAGGGTCCAGGCCATCATGGCCAGGGACACGCCCAGCAGCCCGCGGCTGAGCCAGCGCAGGCGCATGACGCTGTGGTCGGCGGCGGCCAGCGCGAACATGACGATCAGCCCCAGGCCGATCATGAACAGGTGCTTGGCCAGGATGAAGTGCTGGCCCAGGGGCGTGCCCGCCGCGCCGCGGGCGTAGCCGCCCGCCCCCCACACCACCGGGATGCCGATGAACAGCAGCACGAGCACCGCCAGGCCCAGGTAGGGATCGCCACCCTCGACGTTGGCGGCCAGGGTGCGCAGGCGTCGCTTCATGCTCCGTCCTTCCCGTCGGCGGCGCCGGCGGCCCGGGCGCCGGCCCGGCGCGCGGCCGCGGCGAAGGCCTCGCCGCGCTGGTGGTAGTTGGCAAACATGTCGAAGCTGGCGCAGGCGGGGCTCAGCAGCACCGCCGCGTCGGGCTCGGCCAGGTCGGCGGCCAGGGCCACCGCCTCGTCCAGGGTGGCGGCGGCCGTCACGGGCACCAGGTCCCGCAGCACCGCGGCGATGGCCGGCCCCTCCTGCCCGATGGCCACCAGGTGGCGCACCGCGCCCATGACCTCGCGCAGGGGCGCGTAGTCCTCGCCCTTGCCGCTGCCGCCGGCGATGAGCACGACCTCGCCCCGCCAGCCGGCCAGCCCGCCGCACACCGCGTGCACGTTGGTGGCCTTCGAATCGTCGATGAACACCACGCCGCCCCGCCGCCCCACCGGCTGGTGGCGGTGCGGCAGCCCGCCGAAGTCGCGCAGTCCCGCGGCCAGGGCCGCAGCCGGCGTGCCCGCGGCCGCGGCCGCCGCCACGCTCGCCAGGGCGTTCAGCAGGTTGGGCGGCGACTGCAGGGACAGGTCCCCGCGCGCGGCCAGCACCTGCGGCGCGCCGTCCAGCTCGGCCACCAGCTCGTCCGCTTCCCAGCGCACGGCCGCGCCCGCGGCGCCGTCGCCGAAGAACACCCGCCGCGCCGCGGTGGTGGGCCACGCCCGCGCCTGCGGGCAGCCGGTCCAGGTGACGAAGGCGCCGTCCGGGCGCACGCGCCCGGCCAGGATCCGCTTGGCGGCGTAGTATGACGCGAGGTCGGGGTAGCGGTCCAGGTGATCCGGGGCCAGGTTCAGCACCACCCCCACCAGGGGGGCGAAGCGGGAGACGGTCTCGAGCTGGAAGCTGGAGACCTCGGCCACGGCCAGATCCGCGGGCCCCAGCTCGCGGGCCACCCGGGACAGGGGCCGGCCCACGTTGCCCACGGCCTCGGCGCGGCGGCCGCCGCGGCGGGCCAGGTGGGCGATCCACTCGGTCACCGTGGACTTGCCGTTGGTCCCGGTGACGGCGACGATGGGGGCGGCGCAGAAGCGCGCGGCCAGTTCCATCTCCCCCAGCAGGGGCACGCCCGCGGGCAGGGCGCGCAGGCGCGGGTGAGCGGGCGGCACGCCCGGGCTCAGCACCACGGCCCAGGGCGCGGCGGCGGGCCACCCGCCGCCGGTGAGGATCTCGTCGAAAGCCCGGGGTGCCAGCGTTGGCAGGCCCTCGCGATCCCACCGGCGGCGGACAGCCTCGTCCTCTGCATCGTCGATGCCGATGACCCGGGCGCCCAGGTCACGCAGCAGCAGGCCCGCGGCCACGCCGCTCCTGGCCAGGCCCACGACCCAGACCGTGCGTCCTGCGACCTCCCAGGCCACGGTGCCATCCTCCTACTGCAGCTTGATCGACGTCATCCCCAGCAGCAGCATGAGGATGCCCACGATCCAGAACCGGACCACGACCTGGGTCTCGGACCAGCCGCCCAGCTCGAAGTGGTGGTGCAGCGGCGCCATGCGGAAGAGCCGCTTGCCGCCGGTGCGTTTGAACCAGGTGACCTGGGCCATGACGCTCACGGCCTCGATCACGAACATGCCGCCGATCACGACCAGCAGCAGTTCCTTCTTGATCAGGATCGCCACCGTGCCGAGGGCGCCGCCCAGGGCCAGGCTGCCGGTGTCGCCCATGAAGATGCGGGCGGGGTGGGCGTTGAACCACAGGAAGCCGATGCCGGCGCCGACGACGGACGCGCAGTAGATGGTCAGCTCGCCGCTCTGGGGGATGAACAGCAGGTTCAGGTAGTCGGCGAAGATCGCGTGGCCGGTCAGGTACGACAGGACCGCGTAGCCGCCGAACGCCAGCACCGACAGGCCGATGGCCAGGCCGTCGAGGCCGTCGCTCAGGTTCACGGCGTTGCTCGTGCCGGTGACCACGAGGATCACCAGGGGCACGTACAGCCAGCCCCAGTTGATGACCGTGTTCTTCAGGAAGGGCACGCTGGTGACGGTCAGCGGGTCGCCCGCCAGACCCAGGACCAGGGTCGAGCCCAGCGCCAGGCCCCCCCCCACCTGCCCCGCCAGCTTGAAGCGGCCGATCATGCCCTTGGGCCGCTTCTTGACCACCTTGAGGTAGTCGTCGATGAAGCCGATCATGCCCATCCAGGCCGTGCCGACGACCGCCAGCTGCACGTAGCGGTTGCTCAGGTCCGCCCACAGCAGCGTGGGCACGATGATGGCCGCCAGCACCAGGGCGCCGCCCATGGTGGGGGTGCCCGCCTTCTGGCGGTGGTGCTGCGGCCCATCGGCCCGGATCTTCTCGCCGATCTGCAGCAGCTCCAGGCGGCGGATCATCCAGTCGCCGAAGATGAAGCAGATCAGCAGCGCGGTGACGGTGGCGTAGCTGGCGCGGAAAGTGATGTACTTGAAGACGTTGAATGCCGCCCAGTGCTCGGCCAACGGATAGAGCAGATGATAGAACATCGCGTCCCTGCCTCTAGGTCTCGGTCCCGAAACGTGCGGCCAGCCGGGTCAACACCTGCTCCATGGCGGCGCTGCGCGAACCCTTGACCAGGATGCGGTCCCCCGGGGCGGTGAGCCGGACCACGAGGTCGGCGGCCTCCGCGTGGGACCGGCAATGATGGGCGCGGCCGCCCGCCGCGTCAAAGCCCGCGGCCAGGGGCGCAGCCAGGTCCCCCACCGCGACAAGTTCGTCCAGGCCCAGGGCCGCCAACTCGCGGCCGCTCTCGTGGTGGATCGCGTCGCTTTGCGGACCCAGCTCGGCCATGCCGCCCAGCACGGCCAGCGCCCGGCCGCCGCCCGGCAGCGCCAGCAGTGCCGCCACCGCGGCGGCCATGCTGCGGGGGTTGGCGTTGTAGGCATCGTCCAGCACCAGGCGCTCCCCCAAAAGCAGGCGCACGCCCCGATGAGGCGAGCCCGTGAACCCCTGCAGGCCCCGGCGCAGGTCGGCGTCCGCCACGCCCAGGGCGCGCCCCGCCAGGACGGCCGCCGCCAGGTTGGCGCCGTTGTGCTCGCCGGGCAGGGGCACCGGCCAGTCGGCCCCGTCGAGGGTCAGGATGCCCCCGCCGTCGGGTGCCGGCCGCCAGCCCCAGGGATGGTCGCCCCCCGGGCCGAAGGAGACGACGGGCGCCCGGCTGCGCTCGCGCCAGGCCGCGTAGCCCGGACTGGCGGCGTTCAGCACCGCGGTGCCGCCTTGCGGCAGGGCGGCGACCAGCTCGCCCTTGCCGGTGATGATGTCCTCGAGGCTGCGGAAGCCCGCCAGGTGGGCGGGCGCCGCGTTGGTGATGATGCCGACCGTAGGGTGCGCCAACGGCGCGAGGCGGGCGATCTCCCCCACCGCCGAGGCGCCCATCTCCACCACGGCGAAGCGGTGCTCCGGGCGCAGGCCCAGCAGGGTGACCGGCACGCCCAGGTGGTTGTTGAGGTTGCCCACGGTGGCGTGGACCGGCCCGGCCCCCCGCAGCAGCGCCGCCAGCAGGTCCTTGGTGGTGGTCTTGCCGTTGGTGCCGGTGACCGCGGCCACGCGCGCCGGCATGGTGCGCCGCCAGCAGCGGGCCAGCTCCTGCAGGGCCGCCACCGGGTCGGGGCACAGCAGCGCGCCGGTGCCGGGGGCGGCGGGCGCCCCGGCCAAGGGATCGAGATAGGGATCGAGGCAGGGATCGAGGCCCGGTCCTTGGTGCAGACCGGCCAGCACCCAGTGGCCGGCCGCCAGCGCCGCCGGCGCGAAGGTGCGGCCGTCGGCGTGCTCGCCCTGCAGGGCGACGAACAGGACGCCGGGGGCGAGCGCGCGCGAATCCAGCCCCGCGCCCAGGAACCCGCCGACCGGGACGGCCCCGGCCCCGGCCCCTGTTCCGGCGGGGACGAGGACACCGCCCTGCTCGACCAGCGCCGTGGCCGGGAGCCCGGCGTGGGCCAGGTCGGCCAAGGCCTGCGCGGCGCTGTAGACGGGCTCAGCCACGGTCGGCCTCCCGCTGTAGCCAGGCGCGGACGACTTCGCGGTCGTCGAAGTGCCGGCGCTCGGCGCCGACGATCTGGTAGTCCTCGTGGCCCTTGCCTGCGATCACGACCACGTCGCCGGGGCGAGCCTCGGCCAGGGCGGCCTCGATGGCCTCGCGCCGGTCGACCACCACCTGATGCCCCTGCGCCCGCCGCGAACCGGAGGCCAGGAAGCCCGCCTCCACCTCGGCGCAGATGGCCGCCGGGTCCTCGCTGCGGGGGTTGTCCGAGGTGATCCACGCCAGGTCCGCGCCCTGCGCCGCCGCCCGGCCCATCAGGGGGCGCTTGCCCCGGTCGCGGTCGCCGCCGCAGCCGAGGACCACGAGCAGGCGGCCGCCGCCCAGTTCGTCGCAGGCGCGCAGCACCGCCGCCACGGCGTCGGCGGTGTGGGCGTAGTCCACCACCGCCAGGGCGCCGCCGGGCAGATCGAGGCGCTCGACCCGTCCGGGCACCTGCCGCACCGCGGCCAGGGCCTCGGCGCAGGCGTCGGGGTCGTAGCCCAGGGCCAGCCCCGCGGCCAGGGCCGCCGCCAGGTTCTCCACGTTGAAGCGGCCCACCAGGGGGCTCACCAGGTGCAGGGCGCGGCCGCGCCAGCGGCACTCCAGCCGGGTGCCGTCCAACCCCAGAGCAGCGTCCGTCACGACCAGGTCGGCCGCCGCAGCGGGGTCGGTGCTGAAGTGCACGGCACGGCGCGCGCCCGGGTCCAGGGTGGCGAGGGCCGGGTCGGAAGCGTTGAGCACGGCCACCCCGTCCTTGCCCGCCAGCAGGTCCAGGATGCGGACCTTGGCCGCCAGGTAGGCGGCCAGGTCGGCGTGGTAGTCCAGGTGGTCGCGGCCCAGGTTGGTCAGCACGGCCGCGTCCAGCTGGAGCCCCGCGGTGCGCTGCTGGTCCAGCGCGTGGGACGAGAGCTCCATGGCCACGGACCCGCAGCCGTGGTCGCGCATGCGGCCCAGCCACTGCCAGAACTCGGGGCCGCCCGGGGTGGTCAGGGGCGCGGGCTCGGACGTCTTGCCGTCGTCGTAGGCGATGGTTCCCAACAGGCCGCATGGACCGGCCAGCTGCCCCAGGAGGGCCCGCAGCAGGAAAGCCGTGGTGGTCTTGCCGTTGGTGCCGGTGACGCCGGCCGCCACCAGGTCCCGGTCCGGCTCGCGGTATAGGCGCCGGGCCAGCAACGAGGGCAGCGGGCGCGTGTCGGCGGCCACCAGGCGGGCCGGCGGCGCGGGCAGGTCCTGGCCCGCCGCGTCGGCCATGACCGCCACCGCGGGGCTGCCCGCGGCCAGGGCCGCGGCCACGTAGGCGTGCCCGTCGGCGCCGGTGCCGCGCACGGCCACGAACAGGACTCCCGGACCGGCGGCCCGGGAGTCGGCCGTCACCGCGGTCACGCGGACGCCGGCATCGCCCTGCAGGGCCACGCCGGGCAGGCCGGCCGCGAGTTCGCCCAGGGTCAGCGCCATGCCGCCTCCATGCGCACCTTCACCCGGCGGGCGGACAGCACCTGACCCGCCGGCGGCTCCTGGCGCACGGCGTAGCCGGCGCCCTCGATGATCACGTCCAGGCCCAGGCGCGCGGCCAGGCTGCGCACCTCGCGGTTGCTGCGGCCGGTGAAGTCGGGGCAGACCGCCGCAGCGGCGGCCGCATCCGGCCGCGCCGCCGCGGCCAGGCGCACGGTGGTGCCGCGCCGGCAGCGGGACCCGGCCGCCGGCACCTGCTCGGCCACCAGGCCGCCGCGCTCGGCGCCGGCCACGGTCAGGCCCGCGGCAGCCAGGCGCTGGGCCGCCGCGTCGACCGAAAGCTGCAGCACGTCCGGCACCGTGACCAGCTCGCCCGCCGGCGCGGTGGCGATGACGCGGGTGCGGGGGCCGGGCACGTCGGTCAGCCACGACGTCGAGCAGCGGATGTCCTCGAGCACGCGCCGGAACAGGGGCACCGCGCTCTGGGCCGCGTAGTAGCGGCGGTAGCCCTTGGGCTCGTCCAGGATGACGACCACCACCAGGCGCGGATCCTCCAGCGGCGCGAAGCCGGCGAAGGTGGCCACGTAGGCCCCGGGGGTCATCCCGCGGCCGTCGCGGCTCTTCTGCGCCGTGCCGGTCTTGCCGCCCACGGTGATCCAGTCCAGCCGGGTGGCGGTGGCGGTGCCTTCGCGCACGACCCGGCCCATGGCCTCGCGCAGCACCGCGGCCAGGGGCTCGGCCACGACCCGGCGCAGGGGCAGGGGCGGCCGCTCCTGGAGCAGGCGGCCCTCGTGGTCGAGCACCTCGCGCACCAGGCGCGGCGCGAAGAGGGTGCCGCCGTTGGCCACCGCGGCCACGGCCATGCCCAGCTGCAGGGGCGTGACGGCGATCTCCTGGCCGATGGCCAGGGTGGCCTGGCTGCGGCGGGACCAGGCCGCAGGCTCGCGCAGGATGCCCGCCGGCTGGCCGCCGTAGGGCGCCAGCGTGGGCTGGCCGAAGCCGAAGTCCAGCAGGTCGCGGTAAAACTCGTCCCGGCCCAGGTTGGCCACCGCCCGCGCGAACCAGATGTTCGCCGACTTGGTGAAGGCCCGCATCAGGGGCAGGTCGCCGTAGCGGTGGTCGTCGTCGTTGCGGATGGTGAAGCCGTCCAGCTGCGGGTCCGAGCAGTCGAAGACCGTGGCCGTGTCCACCGCCGCGCGCCGCAGCAGGGAGGCGGTGGTGAAGATCTTGAACACCGAGCCGGGCTCGTAGAGCCAGGTGAAGTTGCGGTTGTTCCAGACGGCGGCGTCGCGGTGGCGGGTCCCGCGCGTCGGCATCACGGGCGAGCTGGCGGCCGCCAGCACGTCGCCGGTGGCGGGCTCGAGGATGAGCACCGAACCGCCGGCGGCCCCGTGCTCGGCCACGGCCTCGGCCAGGCGGCGCTCGGCGATGGCCTGCAGGTCCGCGTCAACGGTCAGCACCACGCTGCGGCCGTGCACGGGCTCGTCCACGACGATGCGCCCGAGGTCGCGCCCGGGGATGCCCGTGTCCACGGAGCGGAAGCGCCCCGGCCGGCCGGCCAGCACATCCTGCAGCGCGTGCTCGAGACCGGTGGCGTAGGTGGTGTCCCGCTCGTGGCGGCAGAAGCCCACCAGGGAGGCCCCCACGCCGTCGACGGGGTAAATCCGCGCGCGCACCGTGTCCAAGGTGACGGCGCGCTCGCGGCGCAGGCGCGCCTTCTGTTCCCGATCCAGCACCACGCCGCGCTCGAGCACCACGTGGCGGTCGCCGGCCTTGGCCACGGCGCGGCGGATCGTCGCCGGGTCGCGGTCCAGCACGCGGCCCAGCCGCGCAGCCACGGTGTCGGGCCGCTGCGCCAGGGTGGGCGCCACGCCCACGTTCCACTCCAGCACCGACAGGGCCAGGGGCCGGCCGGCGCGGTCGAAGATGTCGCCCCGTTCGGCGGGGAGCGAGCCCAGGGACCACCACTGGATCCTGGCGATCTCGGCCAGTTCCTCGTGGCGGACGATCTGCAGCCAGACCACCCGCAGAACCAGACAGAGGGCCGCCGCCAGCACGACGCCCCTCAGGACATGCAGCCGCCGGGGGTCGGGCCCGGCGGCGCTCACAGCCGGCCCGCCGCGCGCACGGCGGCGGCGGCCGCGTCCGGATCGAGGCGGACCATGTCGCCCGCAACGAAGACCGGCGGCTGGGCGGCGTTGGCCGTGGCCCCGCCCGCCAGGCCGGCCAGCACCCGGTGCAGGAAGCCGTCGCCGGCGGGGTCGGCGGCCGGCGCGGCCACCAGCACGAAGTCCGGCGCGTCGGGCATCACCAGGCCGGCCCGTTCGGCCCGGGGGATCACGGCCTCGGCGCTGGTGGCCTCGACCCAGCGGCGCGAGAGCTTGGCCGACGCGGCCTCCAGGCAGCCCTTGCGGTCGTCCAGGTCGCCGATGCGGTCGCGCAGGCGGGTCACCTCGCCCGAGACCATCACCGTCGCGGCGATCATCACGGCCAGCCCCGCGCCCGCCAGGGCGGTGCGCATGGTGTCCCGCCGCACCAGCGGCCGGCGGTGGGCCATGGCGGCGTCGCGGCCGCGGCAGGCGCGGCCCAGGGCCTTCAGGTGTGCGCTCGTCCGGAACATGGCTCCCCCTTCGTGCTCGGCGTGCCGGTCAGATCCTCTCGGCCGCGCGCAGGCGGGCGCTGCGGGCCCGTGGGTTGCGGACCGCCTCGTCCGTCCCGGCGGTCAGCGCGCCCTTGGTCAGGGCGCGCAGCGTCCGGGTGTGCCCGCAGACGCACTGGGGCACGTCCGCGGGGCAGATGCAGTCGCGCTTCTCCCGGTCGATGAACCGCTTGACCAGGCGGTCCTCCAGGGAGTGGTAGGCGATGACCACGAAGCGTCCGCCCGGCGCCAGCGCGGGCGCCAGCTTCTGCAGGACCTCCTCCAGGGCGCCCAGTTCGTCGTTGGCGGCGATGCGCAGGGCCTGGAAGACCCGGCTGAGCACGGGCTCGGGCTTGGCGCCCCGGTGCAGCACCGACTCGACCACCGCGCGCAGGCGGGCGGTGGTGTCGACGGGCGCCTCGGCCCGCGCCGCCACCACGGCCCGGGCGATGCGGCGGCTGGCCCGCTCCTCGCCCAGGGACCAGAGCAGGTCCGCCAGGTGGCGCTCGTCCAGGTCCGCCAGCAGCGACGAGGCAGGCTCGCCCTGGTCCTGGTCGAAGCGCAGGTCCAGCGGCCCGTCGGCCCGGTAGCTGAAGCCCTTGCGGGCGTCGTCCAGCTGCAGGGAGCTGACGCCCAGGTCCAGCAGCACGCCGTCCACGGCGGGCCAGCCCTGAGCGGCCAGGGCGCGGTCGAGGTCGCGGAACGATGCGCGCCGGCAGTGCAGCTGCGGCCGGTCGGTGGCCAGGCGGGCGCAGGCCGCGCAGGCGACCGCGTCCAGGTCCAGGCCCAGGACCTCGGCGCCGGCCGCCAGCAGCGCCTCGCTGTGGCCGCCGAAGCCGAAGGTGCCGTCCACGTAGCGCCGCCCCGGACCCGGCTGCAGCAGATCGATCGTCTGCTGCAGAAGCACGGGCACGTGCGGCGCCGCGGTCATGGCATGCGGACCGGGGCCAGGCTCCCGAGATGACGGAGGGTGGGCAGGCCCGGCGCGGGCTCGCCGTCGCCGTCCCAGTTGCCCATGATGAGGATGGATTTGAGGTAGTCGCTCCACCCCTGCAGGTAGAGCTGGTGGCGGTAGGCCTTCAGCTTGCGGCCCCAGGCCACCAGCTCGGCGGTGGCGCGGTAGTCCATGTGGGCCAGGCCGCTGCCGTCCAGCACGACCCGGCAGCCGCGGCCGGCCAGCGCGGGAGCCACCCGGCCGGCCAGCGCGGCGACGCCGTCCTGATCGAGGATGCCCGAGAGAGCGACCCAGACAGCCCGCTCATCCTGCCTGACCTGGATCTCCATACCGGTGCGCGTGGCCTCCTGCCGCGCGGCCTGACGGGTCGACTCTCTCGGCATTCGGGGGCTCCTTCCCCTACGTGGCCCCTCCGTGGGCGCCTTGTCCTGGTGACGACGGCCGGCGTGCGGCCCCTTTCGATCCTGGGCCGGGCGGGCGCCGATCCGTCGGCGCCCCTTGCCCGGCATTGTCCGGCGGCATCCGTGCCGCCGGCCGCTGGTCTCAGCGATAGAACTCGTCCATGAAGCCCGCGTCCGGCCCCTCGTCGCCGCTCATCGTCCGGTCCAGGGAATCGGGCGACCACAGTTCCATGTAGCCGCCCATGCCCACGACCGTGATCTTGTTGGCGATCCCCACGGACGCCAACAGCTCGGGGGGCACCTGCACCCGCCCCTGGGCGTCCGGCTCGATGGTCTTGCTGCCCCGGCTCATGGCCCGCAGGTTGGCCCGCAACCGCGGCCCCGGCTCGCCCTGGCGCATGCGCTCGAAGTTGGCCATCCACACCTC
>JBHEPC010000112.1:0-2534 GCA_046260475.1 Candidatus Krumholzibacteriia bacterium
GCCCGGGTGGTCGCGCAGCTGCTGCAGGCCCAGCCCGGCCTGCCGCCGGTCACCGTCCACGCCGCCGCCGGCCTGCCCCCGGCCCTGGCCAACCGCGAGCAGGTGCGGCAGGTGCTGCTGAACCTGGCCTTGAACGCCGGGACCGCCGCCGGGCCGGGCGGCCGTGCGGACCTGGTGATCGACCGGACCGGCGACGGCCTGCGCTGCCGGGTCCGCGACGACGGCCCCGGCTTCTCGGCCGAGGCGCTGGCGAACTTCGGCACCCCGTTCTTCTCGACCCGCGAGGGGGGCACGGGCCTGGGCCTGGCCACCAGCCTGCGCCTGGTGGAGGACCAGGGCGGCAGCCTCGCCGTGGTGACCGATCACCCCGAAGGCGCGCAAGGCGCGTGCGTGCAGATGATCCTGCCGGTCGCGCCCCCGACCCGAAAGGACTGAGATGGCCCGACACACCCGCATCCTCGCCTGCTTCCTCTTGCTGGTCGTGGCGCTGGGCTCGGGCGCCTGCGCATCGCCCAAGACCGAGCCTGCGGCTGCGGCTACGGAGCCGCGGCGGCCCTTCTCCGGCGCGGCCACCCCGGGCGGGGTCCTGGCCCGCCTGGAATCGGCCGTCGCCGCCCGCGACTCCAGGGACTACGCCGAATGCCTGGCCGACACCTTCCGCTTCGTGCCCCACCTGGCGGTGGTCGCGGCCTACCCCGCCATCCCCTGGCACGGCTGGGGCCGGGCCCTGGAAGCCGGCTTCGCCCGCTGGCTCTGCCACCCCGCCCACGGGGCGACCCTCAGCCTGGTCGCGGGCGTGCTCGAGCGGGGCAGCCAGGCCGGCGGGCATTCGTGGTGGGAGGTGGTCTACGCCATCGACACCCGGGGCGGCCGCTTCCGTGGCCGGGCGACCCTGGGCCTGATCGAGCGGAACCAATCCTGGTACCTGGAGAGTTGGGAGGACACCGGCCCCGCCCCCGACGCCACGGCCCTTGAGCCCACCAGCGGCGAGGCCCGGGCCCTTTCCACCCGCTGAGGAGGCATCATGGCACGCATCCTGGTCATCGACGACGACACGAGCCTGCGCGAGGTGGTGCGCTTCATCCTCACCGACGCCGGGCACGAGGTCCTGGACGCGGCCGACGGCCGGGCCGGCCTGGACCTGCTGGCCCGCGAACCGGACCTGGTGATCACCGACGTGCGCATGCCCGGCCTGGACGGCCTGGAGGTGCTGGCCCGCATCCGCGAAGCCGGCGGCGAGGCCTCGCCGCCGGTGATCGTGCTGACGGCCCACGGCACGGTCGAGCAGGCGGTGGCGGCCATGCGCCTGGGCGCGTTCACCTACCTGCTGAAGCCCTTCGCCCGGGAGGAGCTGAAGCTGACGGTGGAGCAGGCCCTGCACACCCGCGAGCTCGAGGCGGACAACGCCCGGCTGCGGCGCATCCTGCGCCAGCGGGGCGAGGACGGTGGCATGGTGCACCGCTCGGCGGCCATGGCCGAGCTGCTGGAACAGATCCGCCGGGCCGCCCCCGCCGAGGCCGCGGTGCTGATCACCGGCGAGAGCGGCACCGGCAAGGAGCTGGCGGCGCGGGCCTGCCATGACCTCTCCGGGCGCTGGGACCAGCCGTTCGTGACCGTCGACTGCGGGGCCATCCCCGGCGAGCTGATGGAGTCGACCCTCTTCGGCCACGTCAAGGGCGCGTTCACCGGGGCGGACCGGCCCGCGGTGGGCAAGGTGCGCGCCGCCGACGGGGGCACCCTCTTTTTGGACGAGATCGGCGAGCTGCCCCTGCCCCTGCAACCGAAGTTGCTGCGGGTGCTGGAGACCCGTGAGGTCGACCCGGTGGGCGGGGACCGGCCCGTGACCGTGGACTTCCGCCTGATCTGCGCCTCGAACCGCGACCTCGCGGCCGCGGCGGCGGCCGGGCGCTTCCGCGAGGACCTGCTGTACCGCATCAACGTGCTGCAGCTGCGGCTGCCGCCGTTGCGCGAGCGCTGCGAGGACATCGCCCCGTTGTGGGCGCATTTCACGCGCCTGCACGGCGGGGCGCACCTGGCCACCGCGCCGGACCTGCTGGCGGAGCTGGAGTCCCTGCCCTGGCGGGGCAACGTCCGCGAGCTGAAGAACCTGAACCAGCGGCTGGTGCTGATGGGTCGGGGCGACACGCTGACGGTCGCGGACCTGCGGCGCCTGGCGCCGACCGCGGCCGCCGTGCCGGCCGCGGCGCCGGTGGCCGAGCCCCAGGCGGCGGCCGGTCTGCCGCTGGGCCCGCTGCCGGAGGAGGGCTGCTCGCTGGTCGAGCTGGAGAAGGAGCTGATCCGGCGGGCCCTGGCCCGGCACGGCGGCAACCGCAGCCGCACCGCCGTCTACCTGGGCGTCCCGCGGCACGTCCTGGTCTACCGCATCGGCAAGTACGGGCTGGACTGAGGGCCGCCCCGCGGCGGCCGGCCCGATTCGGCCTTGGCGTCGGGCCCGCCCCGACCTATCCTCCAGGGAGCGAAGGATCGCGCCCCCAGCGACGGCAAAGGAGTGCCCGGACCCCATGCGCCGCCTT
>JBHEPC010000183.1:0-7820 GCA_046260475.1 Candidatus Krumholzibacteriia bacterium
GTCGGTCAGCGTGGGCGACAGCCTGGTCCATGCCCCACTGATAACCGGCCCCGGCGCGACCGCTTGCGTGGCGCTGGCCGCCCCGGACCGGCTCGTGACCCTGGACCTGGCCGACGGCAGCACCTTGGGCGGGCCGGAGACTGTCGCCGGCGGCTGGTCGACTGCCCGGCCGCGGGTGCAGCCGGCCGGCGACGGGGCGCGCCTGGTGGTGTTCACCGTCGGCGGCTGGCACAGTCTGCCGGCGCCGGGCTCGGCGGCCGTGGCCCGGTTCGAGGTGGCGTTTGACCGCGGCACGGCCGGCCGGTCCCGCACCGCGGTGACCGGGGATCTGGTGGCCGTGTTCGACGACCTGGGCCTGGTCGGCGCCTGGGACGCCGACGGCGCCCGGACCGGCGCGGCGGATCCGGCGGCGCCCCTGGTGGCCGAACCCGCGGTGGCCGACGTGGACGGCGACGGCAACCAGGACCTGGTGCTGGCCACGGCCGAGCGCCTGCTCGCCGGCCACGCCGACGGTGTGGCGATGCGCGGCTTCCCGGCGCGCCTGTTCGAGATGTTTCCCCTGCCGGACTCGACCCGCCTGGCCGGGCCGCTGCTGGTGGCCGACCAGGACGGCGACGGGGTCAACGAGATCATCTGCGGCACCGACCGTGGCCACCTGCTGAGCCTGAGCGCGGACGGCCGCCTGCGCGACCGCTTCCCCTTCCTTTGGGGCGACCGGGCCGGGTCCGGCTTCGCCATCGGCGAGGGCGGGACCGCGGGCGCGGGCCGCGTGCTGTGGCTGGCCTCGCAGGGCGGCTACGCGGGCGAACCCTTCGGACGCAACCTCACCGGCGGCCGCCTGACCGCCCTGCGCCTGGCGCCGGCCGCGGCGCTCGCCGCCCGCACCAGCGAGTGGACCGCCGCCGCCGGCGGCGCCGCCCGTACCGGTCCGGTGGGCGAGCCCCGCAGCCTGGGCCCCCTGGCGCCCGCGGCGGCCGAGGCGAACACGGCGCTGCTGTACCCCAACCCGGTGACCGGCGACGCCGTCACCGTCCGCCTGGCCGGGCCCGCCGCGGGGACGGCCCGCCTGACCCTCTACAACCTGCAGGGCGAGATCCTGGCCGACGTGCCCTTCGCCGTGACTGGCGGCCAGGTCGCCGAGCACACCGTCGCCCTGCCGGGCGTCGCTTCGGGGCTGTACGTCTGCCGGCTGCAGTGGCCCACGGGCGACGGCCGCACGACCCGCACCATGACCCTGGCGGTCGAACGCTGACCGCCGCCGAACCGGAGGACACGATGACCAAGCCGACCATCGCCATCGCCGCCGTCCTGGCCGTCCTGCTGGCCGCGGCCGTCGCCCACGCCGACACCGCCGCCCTGGCCCGGGCCTCGTGGCTGCTGGAGCGGGCCGACGGGGCCGGGCCCCTGGACGCACGGCTGTTCCAGGGGGAGATCGGCGCTGTGCGCGGCACCGGCGACGGGGCCGTGGGCGCCGGCGGCGACCGCGCGGGCCTGAAAATCCTCGCCTCGGCCGTGCTGCCGGGGGCGGGCGAGGCCCTCTCGGGCTACCGGCGCGGCTACCTGATGATGGCCGCCGACATCTTCGCCTGGACGCAGGTGGCCAAGTACCACGGCGACGGCAAGGACTTCAGCGACGCCTACTACGCCTTCGCCGACGCCCACTACACGGACGCCAAGCTGTGGAAGGCCTACGCCAGCTCCCTGAACCCGGGCGACCCCGACTACAACGAGCTCTTCGGCGAGGGTCCGTACTACTTCCCGGGCATCGCGGACATGAACGACGTGAGCGACCTGGACAACCTCTCTCTGTACGTCAGCAAGGAAGACGACCGGCGCGAGTACTACGAGAACCTGGGCAAGTGGGACCAGTTCATCTTCGGCTGGGACGACTACCTGAACCCGCGGGCCCACGCCGACGAGTACGGCTACACGCCGGCCGACCCCACCAACGCCATCAGCGACCTCAGGCAGCCCTGGGTCTCGAAGAACCGGGAGATCTACCGGGACATGCGCGCCGCGGCCAACGACGCCTACAACAAGCGCGACCGCTGGCTCTACGTGAACATCGGCCTGCGCGTCTTCTCGGTGCTGCAGACCGCCTGGCTGAACGGCCTGCTGGGCGGCGGCGACGACTCGCTGGCCATCCTGGGGCACGAGGTGCAGGTGGCGGCCACGCCCGCGGGGCCGTACGCCGGCCGCGTGCACGCGGCCTTGTCCTTCTGAACGTGCGGACGACGACCGGCATCTTTTCCATTCGCAACCCTGGCGAGCACGGGAGGCTTGACGTGATGCGAACGATGGGCACGGGCAGGAACGCGGCGGCCGCCTCCGCGCTGGCGCTGGCGCTGACGCTGGTTGTGCCTGGCGCGGCGGTGGCGGGCGGCGACCCGGGCTTCCTGCGCACCGAGCGCGAGGTGACCGGCAGTTCGCTGTCCGGTTCCTGGCGCAACCTCGACCTGGGCGGCGTCCGCGCCGTCGGGCAGATCGGCGGCCAGGGCCTGGACCGGCGCCCGCCCGAGGTGGGCGGCGGCGCCGCCAGCGATCGCCCCGGCGAGGTGCAGGACGACGGCCCGTCGGTCAGCGGCGCCAAGATCAAGGCCGGCGCCCTGTCGCTGCTCCTGCCCGGCGCCGGCCAGTACTACAACGGCGACCGCGGCAAGGCCTACGTCATGGCGGGCATCGAGGCGGGCATCTGGACGGCTTTCTTCGTCTTCGACCAGCAGGGGAACAACCGCATGGAATCGTCCCGCGAGTACGCCGCGATCTACGCCGGCGCCGCGGGCGGCCACCCCGAGAGCTGGTGGCAGGCGGTGGGCAAGTATATGGACAGCGACCAGTACGAGGACTTCCTGCGCCGGGAGGCGCGGGCCACCGGCGAGCCCCTGCCGCCGCCGTTGCCGGGGTCCGACAACTGGCAGTGGGTCAACGACGACCGCAAATACGAGTACCAGGTCCTGCGCGCCGATGCGAACAACGCCCACGACCGGCGCGACTTCATGATCCTGTTCGCGGTGGTCAACCGTGCCGTGGCCGTCTACGACGCCGTCAAGGGCGCCGGCGACAGGCCCGGCACCCTGGAGGCCGAGGTGCTGGGCCTGGACCTGAACCTGGGCGTGGTGCCCTCCTGGCGGGACCCGGGGGCGCGCTGCACCTTCGCGCGGAGCTTCTGATGGCGATCCGGCGTCCGACCCTCGTCCTGGTGGCGGCCCTGCTCCTGGCGGGCTGCGGCGGGGCTCGCGGCCCCGGTCCCGGCACTGTGGATCAAGCCACGGGCCCGGCGCCCCGGCCCGGCACCACCGTCGTCGCCCTGGAGTTCGTGCGCGCCTGGGAGAATCTGCCCGCGGAGGTCTACTACCCCCTGGACGGGGTGGCCGGCTGCACCTGGACCGACGACGGCACCCTCGTCTTCTGCGACGAGCAGCGGGGCAAGGTCTGGGGCCTGGACCCCGGCACCCTGCGCTGGTACGAGTTCGATTTCCCGGGTGTGCGCCCCTACCGGCCCGTGGACGCCGCGGTCGACGGTTTCAAGGTCCTGGTCCTGGATACGGGCAGCCACTCCGTCTACCGCTTCGACCTGGCGGGCGCTTTCCACGACCAGGTGCTGGACGTGCGCTACCTGGACCCGGCGTCGCGGGCCCTGGTCTCGGCTTTCGCCCTGGACCGGGACGGCCGCATGGTCATCACCGACGTCAGCGAGCAGCAGGTGCTGATCCTGGACTCCTTCCTGGACCTGACCATGCGGGTGGGAGGCCCCGGCGCGGGCAGCGACCAGCTGCGCGACCCCAGCGGCCTGGCCTTCCTGCCCGACGGCAGCTTCGTCGTGGCCGACCGGGCCAACCGCCGCCTGGCGGTCTACGGCCGCCTGGGCTTCTTCGAGCGCACCGTCGGCGGCGAATTCGTGATCGACAACCCCTTCGTGGCGCCCCAGGGCCTGGCCTGCGACCGGGTCGGCAACCTCTTCGTGGCCGACCAGGGCAGCGGCGAGGTCCACGTGCTGGACCGGCGCCTGCGCCTGCTCTTCTCGGCCGGCCCGGACTTCGGGCTGCAGGCCATGCCCCGGGTGCCGGTGGACGTGGCGGTGGGCCCCGGCGACCTGCTCGCGGTCACCGACCGCGGCCGCCAGGCCGTCCTGGTCTATCGCATCGTCTACGAGTGATGGCCCGGCGGCCGGGGCGGGAACGCCGGCTCCTGCTGCTGGCGGTGGGCGCCTGGCTGGCTGCCGGCCTGGGGGCCGCGGCCGCTGCGGCCGACCCCGCGCAGGCCTTCGCCGATCCCCCCGCCGCCGCTGATACCGACTCCGCCGGCCTCGCTCCCGCCAGCGCCGATGCCAGCGCCGCCGCCGTCCTGCTGACCGAGCGGGAGTTCCACCTCGTGCCCGGCGGCGCTGCGCCCCTGCAGCTGGCCTACGGCTTCGTCGACGCGGCCTCGGTCAAGGTGATCGTCGACGGCCGCCCGTGGCTGGCCGACCTTGACTTCAAGGTGCGCACCCGCACCGGCACGGTGGTGCCCTTGCGCCCCTGGCGGGCGCAGACCGCGCCGCCGGGCGCCCCGCCGGTGGTGGTCATCGTCGTCTACCGCTTCCTGCCGGTGCCGGTGGTGCCGCGGCGGGACCTGCGGCCGGTGGCCCCGCCGCCGGAGCGGGACCCGCGCACCGGGGCGCCCCTGTTCACGGCACCCGCCGACGAGGTCTGGGGCAGCGGCGACCTGAAGGTCACCGGCAGCAAGACGGTGCAGGTGGCCTCGGGCTCCCGCCGCGAGCTGACCGTGGATCAGAACCTGCGCCTGACCCTGGCCGGCCAGCTGACCCGGGACATCGCCGTGCGGGCCTTCCTCTCGGACGACAACCTGCCGGTGGTGCCCGAGGGCAACACCGAAGAGCTGCGGGACATCGACAAGGTCCTGGTGGAGCTGCGCGCCCGCCGCTGGGCCGCGACCCTGGGCGATTTCGTGGCCGAGCGCCGGGGCAGCGTCTTCGGCGACTACCGGCGCAAGCTCCAGGGGATCTCGGTCCAGGCCGCGCCCGGGCCGGCGCGGGCCGAGGTGTTGGCGGGCTCGCCCCGCGGCCGCTACCGCACCCTGCAGATCCGCGGCCAGGAGTCCAACCAGGGGCCCTACTTCCTGGGCGGCGGCAGCGCCGGCACCAACCTCTTCGTCGTCGCGGGCAGCGAGCGCGTGACCCTCGACGGCCGGCCCCTGGTGCGCGGTGCGGACCGGGACTACGTCATCGACTACGTGCGCGGCACCGTCACCTTCACCTACCGCCGCCTGGTCACCGCCGAGTCCACCATCGTCGTGGAGTTCGAGGAGGGCGAGGGTCCCTACGGGCGCACCGTCGTGGGCGCTGGCGCCGGCGCCAGCGCGGCCCTGCCTGTGGGGGGCGCGGCCGGGAGCCTGGACGTGCGCATCGTCCGGGAGAAGGACGACCCCCAGCGCCTGCGCACCGGCGAATTGGGCGAGGACGACGAGGCCGTCCTGCGCGCGGCCGGCGACGACCCCTTGCGGGCGGTGGCCCCGGGTGCCCTGCCCGCGGCGCCCGGCGAGGGGCTGTACGTCCGGCGCGTCCAGGACGGCAAGACGATCTACGTCCACGAGCCCGCGGGCGGCGACTGGAACCTGGAGGCCTACTACGCGGGGCCGGGCCTGGGGGACTACGACCTGGAGCGGCTGACCGAGGCGGGCCGGCGCATCTACGTCCACCGGGGCGACGGCCTGGGCGCCTACCGCCTGGGCCGGCCGCTGGCCCTGCCCGAATCCCGCAGCGTCATGACCATGCGCGCGGCCCTGGGCGACAGCACGGCTGCCCACCTGCGGGCCGAGTGGGACGTCTCCGACCATGACCGCAACCTGCTGTCGGCCCTGGACGACCAGGACAACCAGGGCCAGGCCGTGGCCCTGGCGGCGGCGATGCCGCGGCAGCGCCTGGCCGGGGGCGAGGCGGAGCTGGGCGCCTTCTACACCAGCCGCCAGGCCGCCTTCCGCGGCTTCCAGCTCACCAAGAGCGTCTTCGCCTACGACGACTGGGGCCTGGCCGACCGCGCCCGGCGCGCGGGGTTCCTCGAAGAGGGCGAAAAGGAGGCCGGCTTCACCGCGGCCTGGCATCTGGGCGCGGCCCGGCGCGCGCTCTCGGTAACCGGCGACGGCGGCACCCTGCGCCATGGCGGCGCGGTGCGGGCGCGGCGGCTGCGCGGCGGCGCGGCCTGGCGCCTGCAGGGCGGCGAGGGCGACCACCGCGTGCTCGCGGCCGACGCCCGCGACGACGCCGACCCCCTGGACGTGGCCCGCCGCAGCCAACGCCACGCCGTCGCCTGGAACGTGGGCCCGGTGCGGCCCTCGGCGCGCTGGCAGCAGGAGAGCTGGGAGGACGCCCGCGCGCCGGTGGGCCGGGCCGCCGGCTACCGCCTCGAGCGCTGGGCCTGGGGCCTGGCCACCGCGGGCGGCGGCCTGGACTGGCGCGCGGAGTTCGAGCGCGGCCTGGCCGACTCCCTGCAGGCCGGCCGCTGGCAGCGGCAGCGGGACAGCCGCACCGCCACCGCCGCGGTCACCACCGGCCGCTTCGCCGGCATGCGCCTGGTGGGCGAGGCCACCCTGCGCCGCACCGAGCGGCCCAGGGGCGCGACCGAATCGACCCGCCTGGCGCGGCTGGACCTGTCCGGAGTCTGGGCCCGCACCGCCAGCGACTGGTCCCTGGGCTACCGGGTCGACAACAGCCGCGCCGAGGTGCTGACCCGCCAGATCCTCTTCGTGGGCGAAGGCCAGGGGAACTACGACGCCGACGGCGACTACCTGGGCCCGGGGCAGGGCGACCACGACGTGGCCCTGGCGGGCACCGACAGCCTGGTGGCCACCACCGCGGTGCGCGCGGACCTGCATTGGCGCCAGGGCTTCCGCTTCCTGGGGCCCGAGCGCTGGTACGGCGCCTGGACCGTCACCACCACCGGCGGGGTCGAGGGCCGCAGCACCACCGACGACGTGGGCGGCCTGCTGGCCCTGCGCCCGCGGGTGCTCTTCGACCGGGACGAGGCGGTGCTGACGGACATCGTCCTGGCGCAGGAGGTGGCCGTGCTGCAGCACCTGCGCACCATCGACCTGCGGGGCAAGCTCGATTTCCGGGAAACGCTGGACCGCCAGTACGCCGACCGGCCCGAGGATCGCCTGGCCCGGGGCTGGCAGGCCATCGGCACCGTGAACGTGAACGCGGTCTCGAGCCTGCGCCTGCGCTGGACCCGCGAGCAGGAGGACCGCACCTCGGCCGAGAGCGGCCTGAGCACCCGCCGCAGCTACCGGGCCCTGACCCGCCGCTACGAGGCGGGCTGGACCTGGCGGCCGGACGCGGACCTGCGCCTGGGCCTGCAGGGCGAGCTGCTGCGCCGCCGCGACGGCGTCTCGGACGTCTCCCAGCGGGAGACGGCCCTCAGGCCCACCGGCCGCCACCGCTTCCTGCGCACCTGGACCGCCCAGGCGGACCTGCGCCTGGCGGACGTCGTCAGCGACGAGCCCACCGGCGTCCTGCGCCCTTGGTTCTTCCCCCAGCCGGGGCGCAACGTGGAATCGTCCCTGCGCGTGGCCTGGGAACCCAACGAGTTCCTGACCGTCAGCGCCACCTGGTTTGCCCGCAAGCAGGGCGAAAGGAGGTGGCAGCATGACGTGCGGCTCGAGTCGACGGCCCGGTTCTAGGCGCTGCCACCGCCGCCGGAGTGCCCCGCTGATCCTCGGCCTGGGCGCGGCCCTGGCCGCCTGGCTGGCGGCCACGGCCGCGGTGGCCCAACCCGCGCCCGTCCTGCGCTTCGCCGCCGGCACGGCGCCCGCGGCGGGCCAGACCC
>JBHEPC010000194.1:0-3434 GCA_046260475.1 Candidatus Krumholzibacteriia bacterium
TGATCCGCGGCCTGTCCAAGACCGCCATCAACACCTACGGCATGAGCGTGGTGGGCATCCTCGACGGCTTCCGCGGCCTGGTGGAGAACCGCACGCGGCCCCTGCAGTTCGAGGACGTCAGCGGCGTGCTGACCCGGGGCGGCACCATCCTGGGCACCTCGCGGGACAAGCCGGCCAAGATGCCCATGGGCGGCCAGGTCATGGACATGACCGAGGTGGCGGTGGCCAACGCGCGCCATCACAACTTCGACTGCGTGGTCTGCATGGGGGGCGGCGGCACCCAGAAGAACGCCTGGCACCTGCACCAGGCCGGCGGCCTGGACGTGCTGACCCTGCCCAAGACCATCGACAACGACGTCGCGGGCACCGACCGCAGCTTCGGCTTCGACACGGCCGTGCAGACGGCCACCGACGCCATCGACCGCCTGCACGACACCGCCACCAGCCACGACCGCATGATCGTCGTCGAGGTGATGGGCAACAAGTCCGGCTGGCTGGCCCTGGGCGCGGGCATCGCCGGCGGCGCCGACGTGGTGCTGATGCCGGAGATCCCCTACCACCTGCACGCGGTGGCCGAGTTCCTGCTGCGCCGCCAGCGCCGCCACGGCCGCAAGTTCTCCATCGTCTGCGTGGCCGAGGGGGCCGTCTCCCGGGAAGAGGCCGTCGCCAGCGGCCGCCGCCGCGTTGACCGGTCGGACGCGCCGCCGGACCTGGAGGACCACCGCGGCTACCGCCTGGTCAAGGAGTCCCTGGCCAGCCGCCTGGCGCGGCAGCTGCAGGAGCTGACCCGCACCGAGGCCCGCGTGACCACCCTGGGCCACGTGCAGCGGGGCGGCGTGCCCGCCGCCTCGGACCGGCTGCTGTGCACGGGGATGGGCGTGAAGGCGGCCGAGCTGCTGGCCGAGGGCGTGTACAACGTGATGGTGGGGGTGCGCGACGGCGTCTGTGTGCCGGTGCCCCTGCAGGAGGTGGTCGGCGTGCGGCGCACCGTGCCCCTGGACCACGCCTGGGTGCGCACCGCCAACCGCCTGGGTACCTGCCTGGGCGTCGCCAACGCCGACCTGCGGGCCCTGTGGGACGGCACCGTCACCCTCGAGGAGCTCAACAGCCGCAGCTAGCGGCCGGCCAGGATGCCCGGCGGCACCGACCACTCCAGGGTGCCGCAGGGAGGATCCTCGGTGTGCAGGTCGACCCGGATCAGGCTCGCCTTGCGGCAGGTCAGCCGCGCCCCGCCCACGATCTCGCCGACCACCTGGCTGAACGACGGCTCGTGCCCCACCAGGAGCGGCCGGGACGCCTGCGGGTGCGTCGCGAGCAGCTCCGCCAGCCGTAGCGGGTCGAAACCGAAGCCCAGCCGTGCGTCCTGGACCACGCCGCCGGCCGGCGCCAGCGCCGCGGCCAGCACGTCGGCGGTCTGGCGGGCGCGCACCAGGGGGCTGCAGAGGATCAGGTCCACGCCCAGGTCCAGGTCGGCCATGGCCGCGGCCTGGCGCTCCAGCCGGCGCCGGCCCGCCGGCGTCAGGGGGCGCAGGTGGTCCGGGCCGTCCCAGGCGTCGCGGTCGGCGCGGCCGTGGCGGACGAAGTAGAGGCGGCGGGCCATGGGTCGACCTCCCGGGTCAGAGGGGCTGGCGGCGGTAGGCGGCCAGCAGGCGTTCCTGGGCGTCCACGGGCTCCTCGCCCTCGCCCGGTACGGCGCGCGCGTAGGTGCCGTCCGGACCCATCAGCCGCGCCTTGACGTTGTCCTGCAGGTAGGTCTCCAGCACCGTCGCGCGCAGGTGACCGCGGATCGCGGGCGAATGCACGGGGAACAGCACCTCGATGCGCCGGTCGACGTTGCGCGTCATCAGGTCGGCGCTGCCCATGAGGATCTCCTCCTGGCCGTCGTTGCCGAACCAGTAGATGCGGCTGTGCTCGAGGAAGCGGCCCACGACGCTGCGCACGCGGATGTTCTCGCTCAGGCCGGGCACCCCCGGGCGCAGGCTGCAGATGCCGCGCAGCAGCAGGTCCACCTGCACGCCGGCCGCGGAGGCCTCGTACAGCTTCCCGATCAGCTCACGGTCGATCAGGGCGTTGGCCTTGAAGACGAGCCGGGCGGGGCGGCCGGCGCGGGCGTGGGCGATCTCGCGGTCGATGCGCCCGGTCAGGCCGTGCCGCAGGTTCAGCGGCGCCACCAGCAGCTGCCGGAAGTCGGCCTGCTGCGAGTAGCCGGTCAGGATGTTGAACAGGTCGGTGGCGTCGTTGCCCAGCTGCTCGTCGCAGGTCAACAGGCCCAGGTCCTCGTACGCGCGCGCGGTCAGGTGATTGTAGTTGCCGGTCCCCAGGTGCAGGTAGCGGCGCAGCCCGCCCGCCTCGCGCCGCACCGCCAGCAGCACCTTGGCGTGGGTCTTCAGCCCCAGCATGCCGTAGATGACGTGCACGCCCTCGCGCTCGAGCATGCGGGCCCAGCCGATGTTGCTCTCCTCGTCGAAGCGCGCCTTCAACTCCACCAGCACCGTCACCTGCTTGCGGTGCTCGCGCCGGGCCTCCAGCAGGTACTTCACCACCGGCGAGTTGCGGCCCACCCGGTAGAGGGTCTGCTTGATGGCCAGCACGTCCGGATCCCGCGCGGCGGTCTTCAGGAACTCGATCACCGGGTCGAAGGCCATGTACGGGTGGTGCAGCAGGATGTCGCCCTGGCGGATGGCCGCGAAGAACCCCGCCTCGGCCCCGTCCCCGACCAGGGCCGCCGGCCCGGCCGGGGTGAACGGCGCATCCTTCAGGTCGTAGCGGTCGATCTCGGCCAGCTGCATCAGGCCGCCCAGGCCCAGCGGGCCGGGCACCGCGAAGACGTCGTTGGCGTGGGCCGACAGGTTGCCGGCCAGCACCCGCCGGCTGGCGTCGGCCATGCGGGTGTCCAGCTCCAGGCGCACCACGGCGCCGAAGCGGCGCTCGCGCACGTTCTCGGTCATGGTCTCCAGCAGGTCCAGGGCCTCCAGCTCCTGGATCTCGAAGTCGGCGTTGCGGGTCACGCGGAAGGGCGTCGCGTGGACGATCTCCACCCCGGGGAACAGGCGGTCCAGGTGGGCGGCGATCACCTGCTCCAGCCACACGAACCAGTGGTGGTAGGGGACGGTGCCGTCCTTGCGCTCGCCGCCGCTGGAGCGCTTGATGGGCAGCAGGCGCGGCAGGGCCGACGGCACCTTGACCCGGGCGAAGCGTTCCTCGCCCGAGGGCAGGCGCACGGTCACCGCCTGGTTCAGGCTCAGGTTCGAGATGTGGGGGAAGGGGTGACCGGGGTCGAAGGCCTGGGGCGTCAGCACGGGGAAGATCGACTCGAGGAACTGCTCGTCCACCTGCTTGCGCTGCTTGTCGGACAGCTCCTCGTAGTCCAGCACGTGGATGCCGGCCGCCGCCAGGGCGGGCTTCAGCTCCCGGTGCCACAGCTCGACCCCGTC
>JBHEPC010000213.1:0-5728 GCA_046260475.1 Candidatus Krumholzibacteriia bacterium
GCCAGGGCGTGGCTCTGGTCGTCGCGCTTGGCCTTGTCCACCAGGTTGACCTGGATGTCGGCCACGTTGGGGCCCTGGCGCATCATGTAGTGGCGAACCAGGCCGCTGAAGTTCACGGGCGCCGCCGTGCCCGCATAGATCTGGTAGTCGGTGACCTCGGGCACGGTGCCCAGGTAGCCGCCCACCTCCCGCGCCAGCTGCATCGTCGTCTCGAGGGTGGTGCCCTCGGGCGTGTCGATGATCACCTGGAACTCGCTCTTGTTGTCGAACGGCAGCATCTTGACCTGCACCGTGCGCGTGACGAACAGGAGGGTCGAGGCGGCGGTCAGCAGGGTGACCACCAGCAGGGCCAGCACGCCCTTGCGCGGCGATTCCACCAGCGGCCGCACCAGGCGGTTGTAGGTCCTGTAGATGGGCGTCTGGTGCAGGCTGTAGCTGTCGGCGCCCTCGCCCTTGAGCGAGCCGTCGCCCACCATGTCGTCGCGCCAGTGCTGCCGCGGCTTGAGCAGCCGGATCGCCAGCCAGGGCGAGATGGTCAGGGCCACCAGCAGCGAGAACACCATGGCCAGCGACGCGCCGATGGGCATGGGCGCCATGTAGGGCCCCATCAGGCCCCGCACGAAGGCCATGGGCATCATCGAGGCGATCACCGTCAGGGTGGCCAGGATGGTGGGGTTGCCCACCTCCTGGATCGCGCCTAGGGCGGTGCGCAGCGAGTTGTTGCCCTTGAGCTGGAAATGCCGGTGCATGTTCTCGACGATGATGATGGTGGCGTCGATCACGATACCGGTCACCAGGATCAGGGCGAACAGCGTCACCCGGTTGAGGGTGTAGCCGAGGATGTAGTACACGAACAGCGTCAGGCTGAACGTGGTGGGGATGGACAGGAA
Organism: Candidatus Krumholzibacteriia bacterium; assembly: GCA_046260475.1. Taxonomy (GTDB): domain Bacteria; phylum Krumholzibacteriota; class Krumholzibacteriia; order LZORAL124-64-63; family LZORAL124-64-63; genus JACZKN01. The sequence continues at coordinate 891 of JBHEPC010000213.1, forward strand.
GATGATGGTGGCGCCCCGCCAGCCCATGGCCAGGAACACCACCGCCACGGCCAGCAGGATGGCCAGGCCCAGGTTGGAGATCAGGCCCTGGGCCTTCTCCTTGGCCGTCTCGCCGTAGTTGCGGGTCACGGTCACGTTCACGTCGGCGGGGATCAGCGTGCCCTCCAGCCGCTCCACCTTGGCCAGCACCGCGTTGGCCACGCGGGTGGCGTCGCTGCCGATGCGCTTGGCGATCGTCAGGGTCACCGCCGGGTGCTCCGAGCCGACCGTATGGAGGGGGTCGATGCCGTTCTCCGGCGCCGCGGGGCCCACGCCCAGGAAGGTGTAGCTGTCGATCTCGGCCGGGCCGTCGGTCACCGTGGCCACGTCGCCCAGCCGCACCGGGCGGCCGCCGAAGACGCCGACCACCAGGTCGCGCACGTCGTCGGCCGAGCGCAGGAAGGTGCCCGTCTCCACGGTGAACTGGCGGTTGGCCTGGGCGAAGCCGCCCGAAGGCAGCACGCTGTTCTGCATCTGCAGCGCCGGCAGCACCGACAAGGTGGTGATGTTGAAGGCGGCCATGCGCTGGGGGTCCAGGTCCACGGTGACGGCGCGCCGGCGGCCGCCGATGACCTCGGCCACCGAGACGTCGGTGATGGACATCAGCTCGCCCCGCAGTTCGACCGCCAGCTGCCTGAGGTCGTAGCCCTCGTAGGCGTCGCTCCACAGGGTGAGCGTCATCATGGGCACGTCGTCGATGCTGCGCACCTTGACCAAAGGCGGGGTGATGCCCTGGGGCCAGAGGTCGGCGTTGCCGTACATCTTGTTGGCCAGGCGGGTGATGGCCTTCTCCAGGTCGGTGCCCACCAGGAAGCGGGCCGTGGACATGGAGAAGGAGGGGAAGCTGGAGCTGTAGACGTACTCGACGCCCTCGATCTCCCAGATCTTCTGTTCCATGGGGCGGGTGACGATGTTCTCGACCTCCTCGGGCGTCGCGCCCGGGAGCATCACCATCACGTCGATCATGGGCACCACGATCTGGGGCTCCCCCTCGCGCGGCGTCAACGAGAGGGAGAACAGGCCCAGCAGCAGCGTCGCGAGGATCAGCAGCGGCGTGATCTTCGAGTGGATGAAGACCTGCGACAGCTTCGTCGCGCCGGACCAGCGGGGCTCGTCGGTGCGGGGGGTGTCGTTCGGGGTGTCGTTCATCGCTCCGTCACCACCTTGTCGCCCTCGGCCAGGGGGGCGTCCGCGGACACGATCACCGTCTCGCCGCCGTCCAGGCCGGAGACGATCTCCAGGCGGTCGCCGAGCTCGCGGCCCGGGCGCACCCAGCGCAGGGCGGCGCGACCCTCGGCGTCGACGGTCCACACGCCGGTCAGCTGCCCGCGGCGCGTGGCCGCGGCGGCCGGCACCAGCACGGCCTCGCGGGTGCCCACGGGGATGCCCACGCGGGCGAACATGCCGCTCTTGAGGCGGCCGTCCGGGTTGTCCAGATAGGCCTCGACGTCGTAGGTGCGGCTGCCCGGGTTGGCGGCCGGCACCACGCGTGCGATCTCGGCCTCGTACACGGCGCCCGGCAGGGAGGTCACGTCCACGGTCAGGGGCGCGCCGGCGGCCAGGCCGGAGACGTCCTTCTCGCCCACGTGGGCGATCACCTTGATGCGGTCGGCCTGCTCGATGACCACCAGGGGCTGGCCCGGGTTGGCCATGTTGCCCGGCTCGATCAGGCGCCGGGCCACCAGGCCCGCCACCGGGCTGGTGATCTCCAGGTAGCCCAGGTGCACGTCCGCCTCGCGCACCGCCGCCCGGGCCATCTGCAGGCCCGCGGCCGCGCGGTCGCGCCCGGTCACCACCTCGTCCAGCTGGGCCTTGGAAACGGACTTGTCGGCGTAGAGGCGCTCGAAGCGGCCCACCATGGTTTCGGCGTTGGCCAGCACGGCGGTGGCCTCGGCGACGCCGGCCTGGGCCTGGGAGCGTTTCGCCTGCAGGTCGCCGTCGTCGATGCTGACCAGCGGCGCGCCCTTGGCGACGTGTTCGCCGGCCCGCACGTGGACCGCCTCGACCCAGCCCATCAGGCGGGTGGAGACGTTGGCCGTCGTGGCGGCCTCGAGGCTCCCGGTGGCGGTGATCGTCCGCGGCACGGCCGAGCGTTCGGCCGTGGCGGTCACGGCGCGCACCTCCTGGCCGCCCTGGGCGGCGAGCTCGGTGTCGGCGCCGCAGCCGGCCATCAGCGCGGCCGCGCCGAGAAGCAGCAGCGCTCCGGTGGTGGTGGCGATGTTCCTGGTGGCCATGTCCGGCATCCTCCTGTGGGTCACTGGGCCGCCGGGGCGGCGGGCTGATGGTCCGGCGTGGGGGCGGCCACGGGTGGCAGGGCCCCGCTGAACTCGAGGTTGGCCAGGCCGACGGCGTAGTCGTGCCGGGCCTGGACGAGGTTGCCCTCGGCTGTCGTGGCGGCAGCCTGCGTGTCCAGCAGGTCCACCATCGAGGCCAGGCCCTCGCCGTACTGGTTGGTGACGATGCGCAGGCCCTCGCGGGCGGCCTCGACCGCGTCGCGCGCCACCAGCACCCTGTCCCAGGCGGCGCGGGCGTTCAGCCAGGCCTCGGTGGCCTGCACCGTGGCCTGGCGGGCCTGGAAGTCGGCCATGTAGCGGGCGGCGCGGCTCTGGGCCCGGGCCTTCCTGATCTCGCCCACGTCGCCGATCCCGAAGCCCAGGGTGGCCTGGACGCCCAGGGTCCAGCTCGTGGCGTCGGACCCGAAGAGGTCCTCGTGGCTGTAGTAGTCGCGCTGCAGGCTCAGGTTCACCCGCGGCAGCACGGCGCCGCGGGCCACCCCGACCATCTTGCCGGCGGCGGTGGCCTGCTCGCGGGCCGCCTGCAGGTCGCTGCGGCGGGCCACCGTGGCGGGGTCGACGCCGCCCGGAAGGGCGCCCGCGGCCTCGGGCGCCGAAACCGCGGCCAGCACCAGCGGGGTCTGCACGGCGGTCAGCAGCTTGATGTTCTCGCCCGCGACGGCGGCCATGTTGCGCACGGTGATCAGCTGCTGCCGCAGGGAGCTCAGGTAGACACGGGCCTGCAGCAGGTCCGCCTCGGTGGCCATCTCGGCGCCCACCAGGGACTCGGCGCGGCGCTCGTGGCCCTCGGCCGAGCGCACCGCCGCCTCCATCACCGTGATGTAGGCGCCGGCCAGGGCCAGCCCCTCCCAGGCCTGCACCGCGTGGAAGCGCACCGTCTCGGCGGCGCGGCGGTGGGTGTGCCCGGCGGCGCGGCTGGCCGCGTCGGCGGCCTGCTTGCCGTAGATGCCCATGCCGCCGTTGAACACCGGCTGCAGCACCTGCAGGCGGGTGATGAAGTTGTTGGTCTCGCCCGGATCGTTCAGCCGCGCCGGGTCGAAGTCCGCCATCGTGACCACGCGGTTCTGCAGCTTGAAGCCGAAGCTGGACAGGGCGTCGTCCGAGCGCAGGAAATACTCGCCCAGCTGGACCTGCGGCGTGAAGCCGCGCCAGGCGCCCAGGGCGTCGGCGCCGGCGGCGTCGCGCATGGCGCCGGACGCCGCCAGCATCTCATTGCGCTCGAGGGCCAGGGCGACCACCCGGTCGCGGTCGACCAGGAGGGTGTCGCCCTGCACGGTGCCCAGGCGCAGGGCGCCGGCCGCGTCGTCGGCCGCGGGGGCGGCCGGCGGCACCAGGGCCAGGGCGGCCCAAGCCAGGGCCAGAGGCAACAGACGGTTCATGTCGCGACCTTTCCCGTTGCGATGAGAGGGCATGGTCAGTTCCCGGCGCGCGCCGTGGCCGGCACGCCCAGCTTCCTGAGGATGGCCACCATCGGGCACCAGTTGGTGAAGCCGCTCTGGAAGAGGTTCAGCCCGACGAAAGCCGTGAAATACAACCAGTTGGGGTTGACCCAATGGGCCAGGGCGAGGCTCAGCAGCACGAAGAAACCGGCGACGATCCGCAGGATCCGGTCGATGGTCATGGCGATGTCCCCTCCACGTCATCCCCTCCACACCGAGGGGCGTTTTGACTAACAGTTGCGAAGTATCGAATACGATGGACTAAGCAATGATAGCCAGAAAACGCCCCGTGTCAAGTATTAGAGACCATAGCGCCGCCGGATTTCAACCGCATCCGGTAAAAGGGACTATATTGTGCGGCCGGACCCCGGACCTGCGGCGGCCTTGGCCGCCCCCAAGGAGCACCCATGAGCGCCAGGACCCTGCTGATCGTCAACCCGCGCGGCTTCTGCGCCGGCGTCGACCGCGCCATCGAGGTGGTCGAGCGCCTGCTCGCCAGCGGCGGGGCGCCCCTGTACGTGCGCCGCGAGATCGTCCACAACCGGGCCGTGGTCGAGGACTTCCAGGCCCGCGGCGTGGTCTTCGTCCAGGATCTGGACGAGGTGCCGGACGGGCAGACGGTGGTCTTCAGCGCCCACGGCATCGCCCCGGCGGTGCGGGACGAGGCTGCCCGGCGCAACCTGCGCGCCATCGACGCCACCTGCCCCCTGGTGACCAAGGTGCACCACGAGGTGGTGCGGCATGTGGACCGCGGGCGCGAGATGGTGCTGATCGGCCACGCCGGCCACGACGAGGTCCTGGGCACCATGGGCGAGGCGCCCGGGCGCATCACCCTGGTCGAAACCGCCCAGGACGTGGCCGCGCTGCCCTTCGCCCCGGACACCGAGGTGGCCTACGCCACCCAGACCACGTTGAGCGTGGACGAGACCGCGGCCATCGTGGCGGCCCTGCGGGCCCGCTTCCCCAACCTGGTGGAGCCGCGCCAGAGCGACATCTGCTACGCCACCCAGAACCGCCAGGACGCGGTCAAGGAGCTGGTGGGCCGGGGCATCGAGCACCTGCTGGT
>JBHEPC010000230.1:0-6171 GCA_046260475.1 Candidatus Krumholzibacteriia bacterium
GCCTGCACCTTGTCCATGCCCCCGGCCAGCACCGAATCCAGGTTGCGGGGCACCGAGTCGTCGCTGCGGTTGAACAGGCCCGGCAGGCCGCTGATGGCCTGCAGGTGGTTCTCGGCCTTGGCGACGCCGCCGAGCAGGCCCGACTCGATGCGGTCGCGCAGCTCGACCACCGTCCGCGCCAGGTCCGAGTCCTCCACACCGGCCGCGTGGCGCTCCAGCTCGAAGACCGTCAGCAGCGCGTCGTCGAACTGGCCCAGGCGGATCTGCACCCGCGCCAGCCGATCCAGGACGTCGCAAAGCATGCGGTCGCCCACGGCGGCGGCGCCGTTCTCCTGGGCGTCCATCAAGTAGCGGCGCAGCAACAGCAGGTCGGCCTCGGCCGCGTCCCGGCGGCGCGCGTCGGCGAAGGCCAGGATCGTGCGGCACCACAGGTGCACCAGCTGCTGTTGGCCGAAGGTGGCGATGGCCTCGCGGAAGTGGTGGTCGGCGAGCTTGCGGTCGCCCTGCGCCGCGTGGGCCCGGCCCAGGGTGGCGTGGCAGAAGCCCAGTTCGTAGGCCTCGCCGCACTCGCGGCAGACGGCGATGGCGGCCTGGCTGACGGCCACGGCCTCGTCCAGGCGACCCGCCGCCAGGTGGGCCTCGCCCAGGCGCCGCTGCAGCTCGGCCTCGAGGTCGTTGCCGCTGGCGATGCGCCGCGACTTCTGCAGGCCCAGCTCGTAGTTGTAGCGGGCCGTATCCACGTCGCCGCGGGCCAGGAGCACGTCGCCCAGGTACTCGTCGGCGATGGTGGCTTCGCGCAGGTAGCGGCCGGCCTCGGCCAGGGCGCGGCCCTCGAGGATCAGTTCCTCGGCCCGGGCCAGGCGGCCCGAAAGGGTCTCGAGCCGACCCATGGCCAGGTGCAGACGGGTCTGGTTGGCGCGGTCGCCCAGGCTGGCGGCCAGGCGCAGACCCTTGTCCAGCAGGGTGCGGGCCTCGCCCAGGCGGTCGATCTTCAGCAGCACCAGGCCCTGGTTCAGGTAGAAGGCGGGCAGCAGGTGGCTGGCGCCGATGCGCCCGGCCAGGGCCAGGGCCTTGTCCATCAGGGCCAGGGACCGGTCCCAGCGGCAGCCCACCTTGTGCAGCAGCGCCAGGTTGTTCAGCAGGTTGGCCACGCCCAGGTCGTGGCCGATGCGGCGGAAGGTGGCCAGGCCGTCGTTGAAGAACTCCTCGGCCTTCTCCAGGCGGCCCAGGCGCAGGTGGCAGATGCCCATGACGACCTGCAGGTGGGCCACCTCGGCGTGGTGGTCGGTCAGGGCCAGCACGCTGAACGAGCGCTTGGCCAGCTGCAGCGCGTCCTGCAGGCGGCCCCGCTCGCGCAGGATGATGGCCTGGCGGGTCTGGAAGACGGCGCGCAGGATGACCACCAGATCGGGCTCGTCCCCGTCGGCGTGGGCGTCCAGCAGGGCGAAGGCCCGCTCCAGCAGCACCTCGGCGGCGGCGTGGCCGCCCAGCAGCACGTGGGAGTCGACAGACTTGCGCAGCACGCGCGCCGCGGCGCGCAGGTCCATGCGCGCCAGCGTCGCGTCGTCGTTGATCCGCGAGAAATAATCCAGGGCCGTGGCGAAGGCGGAGGCATGGAAATGAAGGTCACCGACCTCTTCGAGGCGGGCCCAATCGACGGCGCCGGTCGCCGGCCCGTCTCCGGGCCGGTCCGCGCGCGACTTGCGATGGCCTTCGAAATGGTCTCTCATCAACCGCATCCCTCGGCGAGTAAGTGGATCGGTTCCGCCTCAACTCCATCCGTCGACCTTGCGCCGGCCTACCCCGCGGGGAAGGCGTCAGCGCAGGACCGTGAAGTAGCCCATCAGCTGGAGCATCAGCTCCAGCCAGATCGCGTCCTGGTCGCCCGCACAGTTGTCCGCGCCGCCCAGCAGGTCGCTGAGCCGCTTCGCCCCCAGGGTGTCACCGGCGGTGTCGGGATCCCCGCCCTGGTCGTCGTCGTCGGCACCCGTGGTGGTGGTGACAAGGCCCGGGTCACTCTTCGGCGTGGGCGGCACGACAAGCGTGCCGTCATCCTGGTCGGCCCAAGCGGTGGCGTGGCTGAACGTGGAGGCACAGAACAGGGTCAGGGCCACAAGAAGAACGGGAATCAGCCTCTGCATGTTCTTCTCCTTACGGATACACCCCGTCCGCAATCCCTGCGGCGGCCGGTCGCCCCCTTGCGGTGCCCCGGGTGACCAGCCTGCAAAATCCCTCTCTCTATTTACTGTTCCGGCACCGCAGAGTCAACGTCCGCAGCCGCTTTTTTGTTTCAGTCCAGCTCCGGCTGGGTCCGCAGGCCGTACTTCGTGATCTTCTTGTACAGGTTGCTCCGCTGCATCCCGAGGGATTCGGCGGTCCTGCTCACATTGTACATGTTCTCGCGCAGCTTGTGCTGCAGAAAAACGCTCTCGCTGCGGTCCTTGAACTCCTGGAAGTCCCGGCAGGCCAGCAGGGAGGACTCGGCTCCGCCGGCCGCCGCGGCCCCCGGCAGGGGGGGCAGGTCGGCGGGACGGACGACCTCCTCCGGGGCCAGGATCAGCAGTCTTTCCACCAGGTTACGCAGTTCCCGGACATTGCCGGGCCAGGCGTGCCGGCGCAGCACCGCCAGGGTCTCGGGGGCGTAGCGGCGAGGCTGGGCCTTCAGGCGGCGGGCCAGGTCGGCCATGCACCAGTGCAGCAGCAGCTCGATATCCTCGCCCCGCTCCCGCAGGGGAGGCACGTGGATGGACAGGACGTTCAGCCGGAAGAACAGGTCCTGGCGGAAACCCGAATCGGGCCGGGACAGGTCGCGGTTGGTGGCGGCGATGATGCGCACGTCCACGCTCCGGGTCTCGTGCCCCCCGACCCGCTGGAAGCGCCCCTCGTCGACGGCCTTGAGGACCTTGGCCTGGGCCTCCTCGTTCATGTCCCCGATCTCGTCCAGGAAGAGGGTGCCGCCGTCGGCCTGCTCGAACCTGCCGATGCGCTGGCGGTCGGCGCCGGTGAAGCTGCCGCGCTCGTGGCCGAACAGCTCGCTCTCCACCAGGTCCTTGGGGATGGCCGCGCAGTTGACCTCGACCAGGGGCCGGTCGCGCCGCGCGCTGGCCCGGTGCAGGGCGCCCACCACCAGCCCCTTGCCGGTGCCGTTCTCCCCGGTGATGAGCACCGTCGCGTCGGTGGGCCCCACCTTCTCGATGAAGGCCTTGACCTCGCGCATGCCGCGGCTCTCCCCCACCAGGGGCGAGTCGGGACCGGCCTGAGCCGCCAGGTAGCTGCGGTCCCGCAGGGCCTTGGTGTGCTCCAGGCAGTTGGCCAGGGTCACGAGCAGGCGCGAGCGCTCCAGCGGCTTCTCCAGGAAGTCGTAGGCCCCGGCCTTGACCGCTTCCACGGCGGTCTCGATGGTGCCGTGGCCCGAGATCACGATCACCGGCACCGGGTGGCCGGCGGCGCGCAGCCGCTGCAGCACCTCGAAGCCGTCCATGCCGGGCATCTTGACGTCCAGGAGCATGGCGTCCGGGGCGCGCCGTTCCAGTTCGGCAAGGGCGTCCCGGCCGGTGGCCGCCGTGCGCACGGCGTAGCCCTCGTAGGCGAGGATCTGCTCGAGGGTCTCGCGGATGGCGGCTTCGTCATCGACGATCAGGACCGTCTTCACGGGTTCGTCCTTGCGTGGTGGTGGTTTCCGGGGGACATTGTCGGGTCCGATCCCGGCCGCACGTGCCCCGCGGTGACCATGGCGGCGGCGGCGCCGGGTGTCAAGACCCGGCGCGGACGCGCCGCCCGGCCCGGGCCAGGAGCCGCCGTGAGCGAACCGAAACCCCTGCTGCGTTCCCTGGTTCCGGCCGCCTTCGCCGAGGTGGCCGCCGCCGCCGGCCAGCCCCGCTACCGCGGCGACCAGCTGCGCCGCTGGGTGCACGGCCGCGGCGTGCTCGACTGGCAGGACATGGGCAACCTGCCGCGCGCCTGGCGGGAAGAACTGGCCGCGGCCTGGGACCTGGCCGCGCTGGCCCCGGAGGCGCGGCAGGTGTCGGCCGACGGCACCCGCAAGTTCCTGTTCCGCCTGCGGGACGGGCAGCACGTCGAGAGCGTGATCATCCCCATGGCGCGCCATGCCACCTTCTGCATCTCCAGCCAGGTGGGCTGCGCCATGGCCTGCCGCTTCTGCGCCACGGCCCGGGGCGGGCTGGTGCGCGACCTCGAGCCCGGCGAGATCGTCGAACAGGTCCAGCGCCTGGAGGCCGACCTCGCGGCCGAGCCCGTGCCCGGCCACGGCGAGCGGTCCTTCAACGTGGTCTTCATGGGCATGGGCGAGCCGCTGGACGCCTGGGAGCCGGTGGCCGCGTCCCTGGCCATCATGACCGACCCGGACGGCCTGGGCATGTCCAGGCGGCGGGTCCGGATCTCCACCAGCGGGCCGCGCGAAGGGCTGCAGCGGCTGATCGACGCCGCGCCGGGCGTGGGCCTGACCCTCAGCCTGGGCGGCGCCGACGACGCCTCGCGCCGCCGCCTGATGCCCGTGCCCGGCCGCACGCCGGTGGCCGAGGCGGTGGACCTGGTCGAGCAGTACGGACGCGCCGCCGGCCGCCGCGTGACCGTCGCCTGGGTGCTGATCGCCGGGCGCACCGACGACCTGGCCCAGGCCCGGCTGCTGGCCCGGCTGCTGGCCGGGCGGCCGTTCAAGGTGAACCTGATCCCCATGAACCCGCTGCACGACGACGCGCTGGACCGGCCCGCCCGCAAGGACACTCTCGCCTTCCAGCAGGTGCTGACCGACGCGGGCGTCCCGGCCTTCATCCGCGAGAGCGGCGGGCGGGACATCGACGCCGCCTGCGGCCAACTGCGCCGGCGCCGCACGGGCGCCTGAGCCTCGCCCTATCCTTGGCACACGACGGGCCCCCTCCCGCCCGGGAGGGGGCCCGTGTCCATGCGGGTCGTGGGCGGAAGCTAGACGATGTCCGCCAGGGAGGTGCGGTCCAGGGCGCCGGTCAGCGCCTCCTGGGCCTCGCGCCAGACGTGCGCCACCTGGCAGGTGCCGGCGTCCTTGCAGGGATCGACCTTGCGCAGGCAGTGGTTCAGCACGATGCCGCCCTCGCACACCTCGACCACCTCGCGCAGGGCGATCTGCCCCGCCGGCCGGGCGAGGCTGAAGCCGCCCTTGACGCCGCGGTGCGATTTGACGATGCCTGCCTGCGCCAGCATCTGGAAGATCTTGGCCAGGAAAGCCTCGGACACCTCGCAGGAGCCGGCGATGACCTTCAGCTGCACCGGCGCATCCTCGTTGCGCCTGGTCAGTTCCTGCAGGCCGCGGATGGCGTATTCGGTCTGGCGGGTGATCTGGAGCATCTGGGGACCTCGTTGCGGATGAAGCTGAGGTTTCAGGACCTTCAGGCTAAATAGGTGGGAATCACGCCGGTTGTCAACCGGAACCATGCGATTCCCGCGCAACGACTTTGCGAACCAGTTTCGACACCGGCAGGTCGGTCGGCCAGGGTGTCCAGACGGCGTCCCCAACGCCCAGATCGGCCGCGGCGCAGTCGATCCGCACCGGCAGCCCGACCACCTCGACGGCGAGGCGATAGCGGGTGATCCCGTGGGTGATGCGGCCCGCCGCGACCGCCGGACCGGCCAGGGCGGCGCCGGCCCAACGGCGCCACAGGGCCAGCGCCTCGTCCCGCCAGGGACCGGCCGCGGCGGGCGCCGGGAACCAGGCTGTCGTGGGCATCCCCCACAGGCCGCGGTGCAGACCGGTCAGGTCGTCCCTTGCCGGGGTGCCCCACGCCGCCGGCGCCGCCACCGGACCGCGGCCCGGCGGCAGCAGCAGGACCTCGTCGCCCCGGCGGACCACGGCCATGGCGACGGCCACCGGCACGGTCTGCGGCCGCGGGCGCGCCGGCGGCACCTCGGCCGCCCGGCCCGACCGTCCGGCCCGGCACCAGGCTGCCACGGGGCAGGCGCCGCAGCGGGGATCGCGGGCCCGGCAGACGGTGGCGCCCAGTTCCATGAGAGCCTCGTTCCAGGCCCCCGGCCGCGCCGCCGGCACCAGCGCGGCGGCCAGGCTGCGCAGCGCCGCCGGCCCGAGGGCGGCGGCTGCCGCGGGCTCGCCGGCGACCCAGCGCACCAGGACCCGCCGCGCGTTGGCGTCCAGGGCGGGCACCGGCTCGCCCAACCCCTGGC
>JBHEPC010000240.1:0-4433 GCA_046260475.1 Candidatus Krumholzibacteriia bacterium
ATCACGGGTTCGCGACAGGCCGGCCCCGCGTCCCGGCAACCCGTTGATATGCAAATTTTTATTACTCGAAAGTCGATGAGAGCGCAGCCACGGCGGCCTCGAGCGACCCAGCGTTCGGAAACAGACTGTCCAGCTGGGAAATGCGCAGGATGTTGCTTATGCGTTCGTTGGCCCGGCAGACGACGACCCGCCCGCCGCGGCTCGCCAGCAGGTGGTGCCACGACACCCACACCCCCAGCACCCCGCTGTCCACCCAGTCGCAGGAACCCAGGTCCACCACGACGCCAGGCAGGGAGGGCCCGGCCCGGCGGGCGATCTCGGCGGTGACCACCGCCTGGTCGGTGCCTGGCCGGCGCAGCACCTCGGTCTCGGCGCCGTCGGCCGCGCGCTCCAGCACCAGGAGCTGCGACACGCCGAGGGTCGTGACCGGGCGGATCACCAGGGTGGGGGCAGGGGTCATCGCCGGTCTCCCGGGTGGGCTGAGGCGGCGCCATGCGGCCAACGGGGCGACCGCGCTTACGGCCATGGTGGCGCGGAACGCCTCCGGCCGCAAGGGCCAGTGACCGTTCAGGCCCCGGCCAGCAGATCGTCGAGGGCGGCCTCGAAGTCCGCGTGGATGGTGAAGACCTGATCCAGCCTGGTGACCGCCAGCACGTTGCGAACCCGCTCGTTGGGCCGGGCCAGCACCAGCTTTCCGCCCGATCGGGCGACCACCTGGTACCAGGCGATCAGGGCCCCCAGGCCTTGGCTGTTCAGCCACGGGCAGTGGGCCAGGTCCACCACGCAGCGGCAGGCGCCGGCGGCGAGCTCGGTCTTCAGGGCGCTCTCGACCGCCAGCTCGAAGTCCTCGGGGGGGCTGACCGGAACCGTGGCGGAGGACCGGACCACCAGGCGCCCATCCTCGCGGCGGGCACGCAGGATCTCGGCCGAGGTGCCGGCCGCCGGGCAGAAGCGGATCCACAGGAACGTCGCGGGGTCCATGGGTCGTCCTCCGGGCCCCCGCCGGCGCGCGGACGGGGCCCGGGTGATGATACGGAAACGGGGCCCGCCGGGATGCGCGCGGGGCCCCTTTACGCGTTCATGTCGCTCCACCGCCGGGCCAGGCGTGCGAACACCACCAGGGCGACGATGGCAACCACCCCGATCGCGGCGAAGGGGAGCCACACCGCATACTGGGGCGAGTAGGTCTCCCACAGCAGCCGGGTGGCCGCCCCCGCGTCCAGACCGGTGACCTCCATCAGCTTGGCGAAGGCCTCCGGCCGCACCACGCCGGCCGCCTCGCCCAGGCTGTGGATGTCGCCGTCCCAGGTCCGCCCGGCCGCGAAGTCGGTCTTCTCCACGAGGTACTTCTGGGCCAGCACCGCCTTCTCGCCCCAGCGGCCGTAGACGAAGCCCTGCAGCCAGGACCCGAACCAGCCGCCCAGGCCCACGGGGATGTTCACGTAGCCCAGGTACTGCCCCTTCTTGCCCGGGGGCGAGATCAGGCCCAGGTACTCGTTCTTCTTGGGCCCGGTCAGCATCTCGCCCAGGGAGAAGCCGACCACGCCCAGCAGGAACATGGAACCCACGTTGGTCAGCCCGGCCACCAGCACGCCCGCCGTGGCCATGGTCATGCCGATGACCATGGATTCGAGGGTCTTGAGCTTGCGCACCAGCCAGGACACCGGGATCATCAGGCAGACGATGAGCACGGCGTTGAGGTTCAGCAGCAGCTCCTGCGGCACCTGAAGGCCGCGGTCGGTCGCCAACACCCAGGTGTCCGGGACGATGGGCACCCGCTGGAACACCGCCGCCACGTCCCCCGAATCGTTCCAGTCGGTCAGGAAGTTCGGCTGCAGGTCCCACAGGGTGTACATCATCAGCCAGAAGCAGCTCATGATCAGCAGCCAGGCCACCAGGCGCAGGTCCGACAGGTTGCGGATCGTGCGCAGGAACACCTTCCAGGGCCCGTCGGTCTTGTCCGCGCCCGACTCGAAATCCTTGAACGTGAACAGCATCAGGTAGTTCAGGGCCATGAAGCCGGCCGAGCAGAAGAACACCGCCTGCCAGCCGTAGCCGAAACGCAGGAAGTTGGCGAGGATGGGGCCCATCATCGCGCCCACGTTGACGACCCAGTAGAAGATGCCCCAACCCAGCGACGAGTTGGTCTTGTTGACGTTCTGGGCCAGGGACCCCTGCAGGCTGGGCTTGAAGAACGCGGTGCCCGTGGCCAGCACGATCACCGCCAGGGAGAAGCCCAGGTAGCTGGTCATCGTCCCCATCAGGATGTAGCCGATGATGTTCAGGGTGATCGCCACCGCCAGGGTCTTCTTGTAGCCGTAGCGGTCGGCGTAGCCGCCGGTGAAGGTGGGCAGCAGGCTCTGGAAGATGAACCACAGGCTGTAGATGGTGCCCTTCTGGGCGGCGCTGAAGTGCAGGCCGTGGGTCTCGTCGGCCTGCATGATGTAGACGGCCACCACGCTGCGCACCAGGTAGTAGGACAGGCGCTCGAACATCTCGATGCCGTTGAGCATCCAGTAGCCCCAGGTGAAACCCAGGACCTTGCTGCGGCCGGCCATGTCGGCGGTCGGTTGTTCGTTGATCATCGGCTCGGGTCCTTTCGGGCCCTGGGGCGGGCTGGGATGCGGTTGCGGGGGTCGATCGCGGGCGGCCGCGATGGTACCCCAATCGCCGCCGCCCCGTCAGCAGGAATCGGCAGGGAGCCGGCCGACGGCGCATACCCTTGGAATCGCTTATGATATCCATTCTCCGGCCGCGGCGGCAGTGGATGCCGGCGGCCGTTTCCGCTATCATGGATGGGCGGCCCGGCTTTGACCGGACGCCGCAGGGAAGGGATGATGTTCGAACCCGCCGTCTTCCGCCGCTACAGCGATCGGGCGTTCCCCGCCTACAAGCACGTCCCCGGCCGCACGCCCCACCCCACCCGGGATCCGCAGGGCCACTCCTTCGGTGAGCTGCCGCCCCCGCTGCCGGACCTGAACGTCGCCGACTGGCGGCGGTGCGAGCACTACCTCTACGGCATCGACCTGTTCAACGCCGGCTACTGGTGGGAAGCCCACGAGGCGCTGGAAGGCCTCTGGCACGCCGCGGGCATCGGCTCCCCCGCCGCCCACGTGCTACAGGCAGTGATCCAGTGCGCGGCGGCCCACCTGAAGACCGCCAGCCGGCAGCCGGCGGGCGCCCGCCGCCTCTTCGAGCACGCCCACGACCACGTGCTCTGGCGCCGCGACCACCACCTGGGCCTGGATCTGGTGGGCATGCTGGCCGACACGGGGGCCTTCGTCACGGGCGACACGGAGCGGCCTGCCCGCCTGATCCTGCACCTCTAGTCGCGGACCGGGCGCGGCCCGGCGGTAGGACGCCCCGAACATGAAGCGCCGGCCCACCCACGACCTGCTGCTGGCCGCCATCCTGCTGGCGGCAGCCGCGGTCCGCCTGGTCTTTTTGGTGGAGCTGGCCCGCACGGACCTGGCGGCGATCCACCTGCTCGACGCCGAGACCTACCACACTTGGGCCCTGCGCCTGGTGGCCGGCGACTTCGGCTGGCACGAGACCTACTGGATGGGCCCTCTCTACCCCCACCTGGTGGCACTGGTCTACCTGCTGCTGGGGCCCGGCGGCGTGGCGGTGCCGGCTTTGCAGCTGGCCGCCACGGTGCTGAACGTGTGGCTCGTGCACCGCCTGGCCTTGGTCCTGCTGCGTTCCGGCGGCGAGGACCGCATCGCCCGGCCGGCCGCCCTGGTGGCCGCCACCCTCTACGCCGGCCATGGCCCACCGGTGTTCTACGCGGGCCTGCTGCTGATGGCCACGCTGGTGACGACCCTGCTGCTGCTGGTGGCGCTGCAGGCGGTCCGGGCGCAGTCCGCGCCGACGCTGCGCCGCTGGTTCGGGCTGGGGCTGCTGGTGGGGCTGACGGGCCTGGCCCGGGGCAACGTGCTGCTGCTGGTGGCCGCGTTGCCGCTGCTGCTGGTGGGCCGAGCCGACGTCCCGGTGCGGCGGCGCCTGGCCCTGGCCGCCATGCTCGCGGCCGGCGCCCTGGCGATGGTGGCCCCGGTCACCCTGCGCAACGTGCTGGTGGCCCGGGACTTTACGCTTTTGACGAGCAACGGCGGCGTGAACCTGTACATCGGGCAGCTGCTCCACGGCGAGGGCGCCTTCACCCCGGCCCTGCAGCGGCCCGACGCCGAGAACGACCCTTCGCTGGAGCTGTCCCTGGAGAACGAGTTCGGCCGGGATCTGAAGGGCTCGGAGGTCTCGCGCATCCTCGCCCGCCGGGCCTGGCGGACGTTCCGCGAGAACCTGGAGCAGATGCCGCGGCTCTACCTGCTGAAGACCTGGCGCTTCTGGAGCGGCTACGAGCTGCCCCAGATCGAGGCCTACGTCTGGTGGCGGGAGGTGTTCGCCGGCCTGCGGCTGCTGCCGGTGCCCTTCAC
>JBHEPC010000279.1:0-4472 GCA_046260475.1 Candidatus Krumholzibacteriia bacterium
GCCCCCGCGCCGGCCGGGCGCAACCGGGCCCTGGCGGCGCGCGGCGCGCCGGACCCCCATCGGTGCTCAAGGTTGATCGCCCCGGGACGATAGGCCCGATGGAACCTTGACCGATCCGTGCGCACCGGGGCCGCTTGCGGCCCTGCCGACGGCCCGCCGGGCCTTTGCCAGAAAGCGACGCCACCCATGCTCCGACTGCACCGTCTCGTCGCCTGGACGCTCACGGCGCTGATCCTCGTGGCGGCCCTCCCCGCGGCCGCCGTCGAGGACGCCCCCCGCTTCCGCCGCATCACCGCCCGGGACGGCTTGTCCCAGGGGGTGGTGAACGATGTTCTGCAGGACCGCATCGGCTTCATCTGGCTGGCCACCCAGGACGGCCTGAACCGCTACGACGGCCACCGGATCCGCGTTTACCAGAACGACCCCGAGGACCCCACGAGCCTGGCCGGCAACTGCGTCTGGAGCCTGGCCGAAGACGCCCAGGGGCGCCTGTGGTACGGCACCGAGGGCTCGGGCTTCGGCTACTTCGACCCGGTGGTCGAGCGTTTCGTGAACTTCCGCTGGGATCCCCGCGCCGAGCCGAGCCTGGACGCCTACGAGGTGCTGGATGTGGCCGTCGACGCCGGCGGCCTGGTCTGGCTGGCGACCAGCCAGCACGGCCTGCTGCGCTTCGACCCCGCCGACTCGAGCATCACGGCCTGGGTCCACAATCCGGACGAACCGGGCACCCTGCGCTCGGACGAGGTCTGGTCCCTGGCGATCGACCCGGACGGGCGCATCTGGGCCGGCACCGACGCCGGCCTGTGCCGGATCAACCCGGCCGGCGGCCTGGTGGAAAGCTGGACCCACGACGAGGCCGACTCGACCAGCCTGCCCAACGACAACGTCTATCGGCTGCACGTGGACGGCCGCGGCCGGCTGTGGGTGGGCACCGTCGGGGGGCTGGCCCTGCGCCAGGACGACGGTCGTTTCCGCCGCTACGTCCACGACCCGGACGACCCCCACTCCCTGGGCCCCTCGTCCGTCGGCGGCATCGCCGAGGACCCGTCCGGCCGCATGTGGATCGGCCTGATGGCCGGGGGCCTGGACCTGCTCGATCCCGAGACGGGACGCAGCCGGCACATCCGCCACGATCCCCTGGTGCCGGTGAGCCTCAGCTCCGACAACATCAACGGCCTGACCGTCGACCGCGCCGGCCTGCTGTGGGTCGCCAGCCAGAACGGCGCCAACCTGCTGGACCTGCGCGCCAAGCGCTTCATCCACGTGCGCCCGGGGCGCACGGCCGAAGGCGGCCTGAGCGACCCCACCGTGTGGACGGTGTGCGAGGACCGCTACGGCGAGGTGTGGGCCGGCACCGCCCACGGCCTGAACCGCATCGTACCCGGGGTCGATTCGGTCCGCGTGTACCTGCGCGACCCCGCCGACAGCACCTCGGTGTGCGCCACCTCGTTCTCCGCCGTCCTGGAGGACTCGCGCGGCCGCCTGTGGGTCGCCTCCGACCGCGGCGGCATCGGCTGGTACGACCGCGAACGTGACCGCTTCGTCAACTACAAGGCCGGGCCCGACGCGGACAGCGGGCTGCGCCACGCCCGCATCTTCGGGTTGAGCGAGGGCCGCGACGGCACCCTCTGGGTGGCCTCCATGGGCGGCCTGCACCACTACGACCGGCAGACCGACCGCTTCGTGCACCACGGCCCCGACGGCGTCCCCGGCCGCGAGACCGCCCTGCGCGCCGTCTTCGCCGACAGCCGCGGCCGCGTCTGGTCGGGCACCTGGGCCGAGTCCCTGCAACGCTACGACCCCACCACCGGCACCTGGCAGGCGTGGCAGCACGATCCGGACGACCCCCGCAGCCCCACCAGCAACGTGGTGATCTGCTTCGCCGAGGACGTCCGGGGCGACGTCTGGGTCGGCACCACCAACGGCCTGAACCGCTGGGACGAGGCCGACGGCCGGTTCGTGCGCTACGGCGTGCGGGACGGCCTGCCCAACGCCACCATCTACGGAATCGTCGACGACGGCGACGGCAGGCTGTGGATCAGCACCAACATGGGGCTGAGCCGCTTCTCGCCCGCGACGGGCACCTTCGACAACTACGACATCAACGACGGTCTGCAGGACAACGAGTTCAACTCCCAGGCCTGCGCCCGCGGCCCCGACGGCCTGCTCTACTTCGGGGGCATCAACGGGCTGACTGTCTTCCGGTCCGCGGACATCCACAACAGCACCAACCGCCCCCAGGTGGCCATCACCGACTTGCAGATCGCCAACCATTCGGTGTCCCCGGGCGAGGAGCGCGGTGGCCGCGTGGTCCTGGACCGCCCGGTGCACCTGGCCGAGGGCGCGGAACTGGACCACCGGGACAACGTCGTGACCCTGGTGTTCACCGCGTTGGACTACACCGCCCCCATGGCCGTCAACTACGCCTTCCGCCTGGACGGCTTCGACGAGGACTGGCACGAGGTCGAGGACCGGCACCACGCCACCTACACCAACCTGCCGCCGGGCAAGTACGTCTTCCGCGTCCGCGCCACCAACCACGACGGCATCTGGAGCCCCTTCGAGGCGCGCCTGGCGCTCGTCGTGCACCCGCCCCTCTGGCAGACCGGCTGGTTCCGTGTCTCCGTGGGCCTGGCCTGCCTGGGTCTGGCCCTGGGCATCCACGAGTCGCGCACGCGCCTGATCCGGCGCCGCAACCGCGAACTCGAGCGCCACGTCGCCCTGCGCACGGCCGACCTGGAGCAGGAGGTGGTCGAGCGCCGCCGCGCCGAGGTCGAGCTGCGCCAGGCCAAGGAGGAGGCAGTCGCCGCCACCCGCGCCAAGAGCGAATTCCTGGCCAACATGAGCCACGAGATCCGCACGCCGCTGAACGGCGTGATCGGTCTGACCGGCGCCCTGCTGGACACGCCCTTGTCGGACGAGCAGCGGGAGTACTGCGAGCTGGTCCAATCCAGCGCGGGCGCGCTGCTGAACGTCATCAACGACGTGCTGGACTTCTCCAAGATCGAGGCGGGCAAGCTGGAGCTCGAGGCCGTCGCCATGGACCCCCGGGACGTGGTCGACGAGGTGGCCGGCATGATGGCCCTGCAGGCCTTCGCCAAGGGCCTGGCCTTCACCGCCCGCGTGGACCCGGCCGTGGCGGCGACCATCGACGGCGACCCCGGCCGGCTGCGCCAGGTCCTGCTGAACCTGGCCGGCAACGCGGTGAAGTTCACGACCCGCGGCCGGGTCGAGGTGCGCGTGTCCCAGGACGACGCCGCCGACGGCGGCCCGGTCCTGCGCTGGGAGGTGCAGGACACGGGAATCGGCATCGCCCCGGACAAGCGCGACCGCCTGTTCCGCTCGTTCTCGCAGCTGGACGCCTCCACGACCCGCCGCTACGGCGGCACCGGCCTGGGCCTGGCCATCAGCCGCCAGCTGGTCGAGCTGATGGGCGGCACCATCGGCTGCACCAGCCGCGACGGCGCCGGTTCCACCTTCTGGTTCGAGACTCCCTTGGGCGCCGCGGTCCCGGCCGAGCCGCCCGCGCGGCGCCCCGGCCGCGTCCTGGTGGTCCACCACGACGGCGCCGAGCGCGTCGCCCTGGCCGCGATCCTGGAGCACGCCGGCCAGCCCCACGCGCTGGTCGAGACCCTCGCCGACGGCCGCGAGGCCCTGGCCACCGCCGCCGCGGCCGGGCGACCCTACCGCATCGCCCTGGTCGCCGCTCCCGGTGGCCTGGACGAGGCCGCCGGCTGGGCAGCCGGCCTGGTCGGTGCACCGTTCCTGGCGGCGACCGACCTGGTGGCCGTCGCCGGCCTGGGCGACCGCGTGGCCCGCGAACGGGGCGCCGACGAGGTCTTCGCCGAATGCCTGGCCGCCCCGGTGAAGCACCGCAAGTTGATCGAACTGCTGGACCAGGCCCCCGGCGGCGGATCCGCCGCGCCGGCAGCCGATTCGGCACCGGCCGCAGTCGACACCGCTGCCGAAGGCACGACCGGCGACCCGCGCCCTCGCCTGCTGCTGGCGGAGGACAACCCCATCAACCAGCGGGTCGCCGGGCTCATCCTCGACAAGCTGGGCTACGCCCACGATGTGGTCGCCAGCGGCGAGGCGGCCCTCGACGCGCTGCGCCGGCGGCGCTACGCCGCCGTCCTGATGGACGTGCAGATGCCCGGCATGGACGGCCTGGAGGCGGCCCGCCTGATCCGCGACCCGGCCGGCCGCGCCCTTGATGCCGGCGTGCCCATCATCGCCATGACGGCCCACGCCATGGCCGGCGACCGCGAGCGCTGCCTGGACGCCGGCATGGACGAGCACGTGGTCAAGCCGGTGGAATCGGCCGTGCTGGGCGAGGTGCTGGTGCGCCTGGTGGGCGTGCCGGCCTGAGCGCCGGCCGCCGCAGCCCGCGGGCAAACGGAAGCCCCCCGCCGCGGCGGGGGGCTTCCGTTTGCCCGCGGGCTGCGGCGGCCGGCGCTCAGGCCGGCACGCCC
>JBHEPC010000330.1:0-2669 GCA_046260475.1 Candidatus Krumholzibacteriia bacterium
ACCAGACCCGGCCCCGGGCCGCGGCGCCCGCCGTTGCCGAGGGCGCTAACGACGACGACGGGCAGGCCGGCGGTTGAACCGCCTGCGCGCGATCAGCGGCGACTTCCGCCGGGTGCTGTTGGCCACCCTCTTCTTCGGGGCTGCGGCGGGCATCATCGCCTCGACCCTGAACAACTACCTGGCCGACGTCCACGGCTTCGACGCCTCGGCGCGGGGCTGGCTCGAGCTGCCGCGGGAGTTGCCGGGCTTCGTCATCATGTTCGTGGTGGCGCTGCTGCTGCTGCGCCTGCGCGAGAGCCGCATGGCGGCCGTGGCGATGGTCTTCACCGGCGCGGGGCTGCTGGGCCTGGGCTACCTGGCGCCGACCACCACGGTGCTGGTGGCGTGGATCGTGATCTGGTCCCTGGGCGACCACATCATCTTCGCCGTGGAGGGTCCCCTGGGCCTGAAGCTGGCCCGTCACGGGGGCGAGGGGCGGCGCCTGGGCCAGCTGGGCGGGGCCCGCAACCTGGGCACCATCGTGGGCGTGGGCGCGGTGTGGCTGCTGGCCAGGCTGGTGGGCGACCGCTACGACCTGTTCTACCTGGCGGGAGGCCTCTGCGCCGCGGCCGCCGGCGTCTTCTACTGGCGCCTGACCCTGGGACACGGCGAGCCGCCCTCGCGCAAGCTGGTCTACCGGCGCGAGTACCACCTGTTCTACGCCATCAGCGCCCTGTTCGGCATCCGCAAGCAGATCTTCCTGGTCTTCGGCACCTGGGTGCTGGTGTCGCTGCACGGGGTGCCGGTGGCGACCATCGCCATGCTGTACTTCGTGGCCGCGGCCCTGGGCGTGATCCTGCGGCCCCTGCTGGGGGACGTCATCGACTGGCTGGGCGAGCGCCGGGTGCTGGCCGCGGACGAGGTTTTGCTGCTGGTGGTGTGCCTGGTCTACGCCTTCGCCAGCGACGTTTTGCCCGAGCCCTGGGACCTGCGCCTGCTCTACGGGGCCTACGTCCTGGACAGCGTGCTCTTCGCCCTGCGGGTGGCGCGCACCACCTACCTGAAGAAGATCGCCGTCGACCCGACGGACATCACGCCGACCATCAGCCTGGGCATCACCATCGACCACCTGGTGGCCATGAGCCTGCCCGTGCTCTCGGGTTGGATCTGGGAGCGCTACGGGCATCAGTGGGTGTTCGTGCTGGCGGGGGCGATCGCCATCGTGGGCTTCTTCGTCTGCCTGCGCATCCGGGTGCCGGCCGGGCCCACGCCGGCGGCCGCGCCGGCCCCCCTGCCCGGAGGTGGCGCCGCATGAACGGGGTCGAGCTGCTGGGCTACGTCGCCACCGTGCTCGTGGTCGGAGCCATGCTGATGGGGTCGGTGGTGCGCCTGCGCGTGCTGAACATGTTCGGCGCGGCGGCGTTCGGGGTGTACGGGGTGCTGGTGGACTCCCTGCCCCTGGTGCTGACCAACGGCATCATCGTGGTTGTCCACGCCTGGAAACTGATCGGGCTGGCCCGTCACCGGGCGGATCTGGCGGTGCTGCCGGCGTCGGGGCCGGGCGCCCCCCTGCTGCGGCGCTTCCTGCAGGTCCACGGGGCCGAGATCGCCCGTTCCCACCCGGATTTCGATCTGGACCGGGTGCCGGCGCCCCATCTGGCCTACGTCATGCGGGACGCCGCCGTCGCGGGGCTCTTCGTCTGGACCGAGGAGCAGGACGCGGTCCGGGTGCACCTGGACTACGTGCTGCCGGCCTTCCGCGACCTCAGCTGCGCCATGGTCTTCCTGGGCCACCAGGCGGCGGACTGGCGCGCCCGGGGCCTGGACCGGGTGGCCGCCCCGCCCCGGGGCCAGATCCTGCGGGACGCCCGCCGGGCCTGGGGTCTGCTGCCACCCCACCCGCTGCCGCAGGGCCTCGTGGTGGCGACCCGCGGTTGAGGCTGGCGCAACGGCCCCGGCCGCATCATTATTATTGCACAAATCATGCGCCGTCCGTGCCGACGCCGACCATGGGGGGAGGTGAGGTTGCCATGAAGATGCCCGTCCGCCTGCTGAGCCTGCTCCTGCTGGCCCTCGCCTGCTGGGGCCTGGTCTCCTGCGGCTCGTCCGACACCACGACGTCGCCCCCGGTGGCCACCAACCCCTTCGCGGCGGCCAAGGTGGGCACGGATACGACCCTCGAGGTGATGACCTGGAACCTCAGGACCTTCCCCATCAGCTTCGACGAGGATAATCCGCTGCCGGCGGCGGACCTGGTCACGGTCCAGCTGGTGATCCAGGCCATCGCCGGGCTGGACGCGGACATCGTGGCGGTGCAGGAGATCTTCCAGAACAACGGCCACCCGGGGCGCAGCGCCTTCGACGCGGTGGCGGCGGCGCTGGAGGATTGGGACGGGTACCGCTCGATCGACGACGGGTACATGGATCTCGGCTTCTTCTACCGCTCCGGCGGCGACCTGGTGATCGACTCTTTCACCGACATCCTTACCCATGAGGACTACGTTTTCCCGCGCGCGCCCCTGGTCATGCAGGCCACCTGGCAGGGGCGACCGATCGTGGTCATCAACAACCACCTCAAGGCGAGGGGCGACGCCGAGAGCGAGGAGCGTCGGCGCCAGGCGTGCCTGCTGCTGGAGCAGTACGTCGAGACCACCTTCCCGGACACGCCGGTGATCATCGTCGGCGACCTG
>JBHEPC010000335.1:0-3036 GCA_046260475.1 Candidatus Krumholzibacteriia bacterium
ATGGAGGACTGGAGGGTGGAGCTGATCATCGACAAGGGACCGGGCGCCCGGCACTTCAACCTGCAGCTCGAACCCTTCACCCTGATCGGGGCCACGACCAGGGCGGGCCTGATCACTCCGGCCCTGCGCAGCCGTTTCGGCATCGTCTGCCACCTGGACTTCTATCCGGCCGAACAGCTGGCGGTGATCGTCAAGCGCTCGGCCGGCATCCTGGGCATCGGCCTGGACGATACGGGCGCGGTCGAGATCGCCCGGCGCAGCCGGGGCACGCCCCGCGCCGCCAACCGCCTGCTGCGGCGGGTGCGCGACTATGCCCAGGTCGAGGGGCGCACCGTCATCGACGGGCCCACCGCCGACCGCGGCCTGACCCGCCTGGGGGTGGACGCCCTGGGCCTCGAACCCCTGGACCGCCGCTACCTGCAGGTGGTGATCGAGCACTTCGCCGGCGGGCCGGTGGGCATCCAGAACCTGGGCGTCTCCCTGGGCGAGGAGACCGACACCCTCGAGGACATGGTCGAGCCGTTCTTGATCCAGGCCGGGCTGCTCAAGCGCACGCCCCGCGGCCGCGAGACCACGGCCCACGCCTGGGCGCACCTGGGGCTGGAGCCGCCGCCGGGAACCCCGGGCGGCCAGGGCGCGCTGCTGTGACCGTGCCCGGCTACCACTTCGACCTGCCGCCCGAACTCATCGCCCAGGAACCGACCGCCCGCCGGGGAGACTCGCGCCTGCTGCTGGTGGCGCCGGGCCATGGCCCGGTGGGCGAGCGCACCTTCGCCGACCTGCCCGCGCTGCTGCGGGCGGGCGACCTGCTGGAGCTGAACGAGAGCCGCGTGCTGCCGGCGCGCCTGTTCACCCGCCGCACCGACACCGGCGGCAAGGTGGAGCTGCTGCTGGTCGCGCCGACTGCCTCGCCCCGGACCTGGCGGGCGCTGGCCCGGCCCGCGCGCCGGCTGCGCCCGGGCCTGGTGCTGGCGCTTGTGACCGGTGACGGCGCGGCCGCCGCGACGCTCACCGTCGCCGGGCGCGACGGTGACGGCGACGGCCTGGTCACCGTCACCGGCGACGAGGATCCGGGCGAGCTGGCCCGGCGCCACGGCGTGATGCCCCTGCCGCCGTACATCCGGCGCGCGCCGCAGGATCCGCGGGCGGAGGTGGACCGCGAGCGCTACCAGACGGTCTTCGCGGCGGCCGGGGCGGCGGCGACCCGCTCGGTCGCCGCGCCGACCGCCGGCCTGCACTTCACGGCCGCCACCCTGGCCGCGCTGGCGGCCGCCGGCGTGGCCATCGCGCGGGTGCAGCTGCACGTGGGGCCCGGCACCTTCCAGCCGCCGTCGGCCGACCAGGTCGCGGCCCGGCGCCTGCACCCGGAGGTGTTCCGCCTGCCGGCGGCCACGGCGGCGGCGGTGGCGGCGACCCGTGCCCGCGGCGGCCGCGTCGTCGCCGTGG
Source organism: Candidatus Krumholzibacteriia bacterium (assembly GCA_046260475.1). GTDB lineage: Bacteria > Krumholzibacteriota > Krumholzibacteriia > LZORAL124-64-63 > LZORAL124-64-63 > JACZKN01. The sequence continues at coordinate 1,447 of JBHEPC010000335.1, forward strand.
GCACCACCAGCCTGCGGGTGTTGGAGACGGCGGCGCGCCTGGCCCGCGCCCGGCGGGGACGAGCCGGTGTTCACCGGCAGCGCCGAGCGCCGCGGCGGCCACTGGGAGGTGGCCGGCACCACGCGCCTTTTCGTCGCGCCGCCCGATCGGGTGACCGGCGCCGACGGCCTGCTGACCAACTTCCACCTGCCGGGCTCGTCGCTGCTGATGCTGGTGGCGGCGGTCGCCGGCGACCCGGCCTGGCGGCGGGCCTACGCCCACGCCGTGGCGGCCTGCCTGCGCTTCTACAGCTACGGCGACTGCATGCTGGTCCTGCCCGGACTCGAGGAGGCCGCGCCGTGAGCGCCCACGCCCTGGACACCCCCTTCTCCTTCGCGGTCGGCGCCCGCAGCACCGACACCGCCGCCCGCCTGGGCCGCCTCGTCACCGGGCACGGCGCGATCGACACGCCGGTCTTCATGCCCGTGGGCACCGCGGGTTCGGTCAAGGCCGTCACCTTCGAGCAGGTCTGGGCCACCGGCGCGCGCCTGATCCTGGGCAACACCTACCACCTGTACCTGCGGCCGGGGCACGAACTGATCGCCCGCGCCGGCGGGCTGCATCGTTTCCAGGGCTGGGACGGGGCGCTGCTGACCGACAGCGCCGGCTTCCAGGTGTTCTCCCTGAACGAACTCAGCCGCATCACCGACGACGGGGTCGAATTCCGCTCGCACCTGGACGGCAGCCGCCACTTCTTCAGCCCCGAGCTGAGCATGGAGATCCAGCTGGCCTTGGGCGCGGACATCGTCATGGCCTTCGACCAGTGCGCGCCCCACGGCGCCGACCCGCGGGAAGTGGAACGCGCCGTCGAGCGCACCACCCGCTGGCTGGGCCGCTGCCGGGACGTCTTCGGCGGCCGCACCGCGCGCGGCGGCTGGGAGCGCGTGCTCTTCGGCATCATGCAAGGGGGTACGGACGAGGCCCTGCGCCGGCGCTCGGCCGCCGAGGTGACCGCGCACGACCTGCCCGGCTACGCCATCGGCGGCCTGTCGGTGGGCGAGCCGACCGCGGCCCTGCGGGAGATGACCGAGCTGGCGGCGGGCCTGCTGCCGTCAAAGCGGCCCCGCTACCTGATGGGCGTGGGATTCCCCGACGACATCCTGGCCGCGGTCGCCGCCGGCGTGGATATGTTCGACTGCGTGCTGCCCACGCGCATGGCCCGCACCGGCACCGTGCTGACCCGCGACGGCCGCGTGGTGGTCAAGAACCAGGAGTACGCCGAGGACGAAGGGCCCCTGGACCCGGACTGCGGCTGCGCTGTCTGCCGCCGCCACACAAGGCGGTACCTGCGCCACCTCTTCCAGGCGCGGGAGATCCTGGGCGCCACCCTCGCCACCGTGCACAACCTGCATTTCTACCAGGACCTGATGGCCGGCATCCGGGCGGCCATCGCCGCGGACCGCTACGCCGCCTTCGCCCGCGCCGCCGCCGGCCGCTGGGCCGAGGGCGAGCGCCGGCGCCTGGAGGAGGTCCGCCGCCGGGGGGGGTGACCGGTGCGGGGCTTGCCTGCGCCGTCCGGTTGGTGCATCTTGGGAATCGCGAGTTTCGAGA
>JBHEPC010000340.1:0-3840 GCA_046260475.1 Candidatus Krumholzibacteriia bacterium
GTGGCCGTGGGCCAGCAGGTCGCGCACCAGCGGCCCGGCCACCATGCCGGCGCCCAGCACCAGGATCGAGCTCATGCCGTTCCTTCCCGGCGTCCCACGCCGCGTCAGCGGCCGCCGCGGTCGAGGACTTCCTTGAGGTACGTGTAGGCCGGCGTCAGCTCGCCCCGGTGGGCGATCACGGCCTTCTTCAGGTGCGGCGGCAGGTCCAGGCTGGCGAAGTCCCGGCCGAAGTCGGCCGTGGCCAGGGCCGGCACCATCTCCCGCAGCACGCGGCTGAAGTGCTCGGACGCTTCCCGCGGCAGTTCGCAGGGCAGGTTGTCCACCGACATGACCACCGGGCCGTCGCCCTCGACCCCGTCGTGCAGCTCGCCGGTGGCCGCCTCGTACACGTAGCACGGGTTGTCGGGCGCCGGTGCCTTGCGGGTGATCTCGATGCTGCCGTCGATGTCGCAGCTGATGTCGCCGATCGCCTGCAGCCGCGGCCGCGCGCCACCCTGCCAGGCCTGCTTGACCCACTTGCGGGTCACCAGGCGGGGGTAGCGATCATCCCAGTAGATGGTGTTGACCAGCAGGTCCAGGTGGGGCAGGTGCCGCTCGAAGATGCCGCGGTAGTTGGCCGGGCGCTGGTAGTAGTCCTGCAGCACGAACTGGGCCTCGGCGGCGCGGGGCTCGACCATGTGCTCCTCGCGGAAGACCACCTCCAGCAGGGGGCCGGCGGCGGGGTCGGCCGCGGCCGCGGGCAGCTCGGCGCACGTCACCTCGCGCACCGGCAGCCGCTGCAGGATGTGCCGGCAGCCCCGGGCCACGTTGCCGTAGCCGGCGATGCCCACGACCAGGGGCAGGGCGCCGGCCGGCGCCGCGGCGGCCAGGCGCGCGCCCAGCTCGGTCAGGTGGGCCTCGGCCGCGCCCAGGTTCGGATACTGCCAGGCGTGGCGGACCTCGGCCAGGGGCGTCGGCCGGCCCAGGTGCTGCAGGCGCAGGCCCAGGGCGCGCAGGCTCTCGATCATGCCGGCGTAGCCCGCGTGCACGCTGAAGAAGATCAGCCGGCGGTTCTGCTCGTCGGCGATGCGCTCGTAGTCGATCAGCGTCGCGCCCGTCTCCAGGATGCGGCGCAGCATGGGCATGTTCTTCGCCTGGCCCTTGACGGTGTGGGAGAAGAAGACGTAGACCCGGCGGCCGTGCAGCTCGGCCGCGGGGATCTCCTTGACCGCCAGCACGATCTGCGCAGCGGCGAGGTCGTCGTCCACCGCCGCCCCCGCGGCGGCGAAGTCGGCGTCGGGAAAGACGCGGATGGGCGAGGGCTGCACCACGACCTCCAGGCCGTGGTCGCGCACCAGGCCGGCCACATCGGCCGGCACCAGGGGCACGCGCCGCTCCCACTCGTTCTTGTCTTCCCTGCGGATGCCGATGACGGTGGCCATGTGCCCCCCTGCTGCCCTGGTGCCTGCGGACGCCTGCCTGGCCCGGCCAGGCCGCGGGTGCACGGCGGCGTGCGGGCGGGTCCGGATGGGCGTTAGGCCGCAAAGCTAGGCCGCGGAAATTGGGGAGTCAAGATCCGGCGGCGACGGTCCGGGGCGCCATCAAGTCCGGCCGTGACAGGAGCTTTCCGGTCCGCTAGGATCCGACCGTACCGCGGCGGCCGCCCCCGAGCCCGGCCGCCCCCATGCGCCACGCCGGAAGGAGCAGAACGATGGCCGCCAATGAGCACGTCACACCGATCAAGCTGGCCTTGCGCTACCTGGGCCGCACCTGCAGCGTCTTCAGCGAGGAGGACTCGGCGTTTGCCCCCGTGCCCGGCCAGTTCACGGTGGCGCAGCACGTGGCCCACGTGGCCCAGACGATCGACTGGTTCGTGGAGGGGGCCTTCCGGCCCGAGGGTTTCGACACCGACTTCGCCCTGCACCAGGCCAAGGTCCGCGACGTCCACTCCCTGGCCGAGGCCATGGCCTGGCTGGCCCGGTCGGTGGACGCGGCGGCCGCCGTGCTCGAAGGCAAGTCGGCCCAGGAGATGGACGCGCCGATCGCCCCCGGCCCGGTGATGGGCGGGCTGCCCCGCCGCAGCATCCTCGGCGGCATCGCCGAGCACACGGCGCACCACCGCGGGGCCCTGACGGTGTACGCGCGCCTGCTGGGCTACGCGCCGCCGATGCCGTACGCGGACTGAGGCGGCGCGCCGCAGGTCACGGGTCCGGTCCCGGGCGCGAAGAAGATGCGGCCGTAGATGTACGAGCGGTAGTCGCCCAGCGGCTGGCCCTGCTCGTCCGTGACGGTCTCGATCCCCAGGTCGACCACGAGCATGCACTCGACCACGTTGTCGTAGCGGACGCCGCCGAACGCGCGGTCCCGCTTCATCGTCATCGTCCATCCTCGTGGCCCCTGGTCAATCGGCCTGCGTCGCCCCTACCAGATCCATCACGTAGTCGCTGACCAGCGAGTCCTGCGGTCCCAGGATGGAGTCCCGGGCCACCAGGTGCCGCTCGCGCCCGGCGATGGGCCCCACGCCCGGGGCGTACCAGGTCAGGGCCGAGAAGTACGCGCGGAAAGGCCCGGTCGGATCGCCGTTCTCGTCGGTGCCCCACTGCTCGCCAAGGTCGATCAGGTACATGCATTCGACGACGTTGCGGTAGGTGCGCCCGCCCACGGTCCGGTCGCCGCGGGACCAGATGCGGCCGTGCAGCCAGATGTCGTCGGCGAGCATGGGGACCAGCCGCAGGGAGAATTCCGTGCCCACGGCGAGGCTGTTGTGCAGGTAGATCCAGCTGTGGGCGGTGTCCAGGTCGCCGTAGCCGTAGTAACCGCTGTCCTCGTAGGCGAATGCGTAGCCGCCCAGGAAGAACGGGGCGTCGATGTCCGTCAGCTCCTTGGCGGCCGGGCCGAGCCTGTCCGCCAACGCCCCGCGCAGGTCCGGACGCCCCCGGGCGATCAGTTGCAGCAGGCGGTCGCCGCGCGCGCCGGCTTCCACCGGGCGCTGGGCCTTCTCAGGCGGCCAGGCCAGGTAGAAGGTCTGGGTCACCCGCTGGGCCTGCACGCCCGCTTCGGTGACGACCTGGCCGTCGAGCACCAGCCGGTACAGGCCCGCCGCCGAGTCGCTGGGCGCACCGGCGGGCGGAGCCAGCAGTGCGTCGCGGATATCCGCCAGGGCGGGCAGGGGCGCCATGAGCACGTCCGGGTCCAGGGGGTACTCGGCATACGTCCCCTCGTAGGTCCAGGCGTTGCCGTCGGCGTGGGGCCAGATGTTGGCCATCGTCGGTGCGAGTGCGGTGTCGGGGCAGGTAGGGCAGTCGTCGTTGCACGCGCCCACCGTAAGCAGCGCGACGCAGGCACACCCGGCCGGGATGATCCGGAGCTTCATGGGATCTCCTTGGTATGCCCCATGTGGCGGGGTGACCGGCCGAGACTACCCCGTCGGGCGGGGCGCGGTCAAGCCGCCTCGCTACAGCCGCAGCCGCGTGACCACCCCGTACACCACCGGCACCGCGATCCCCACGGCCATCAGCAGGCCGCCGCGCCCTTTGAGCCCGTTGCGGCCGCCGATCAGCCACGGCCCGGTCATCGCCAGCACCAGCAGGATGCCGGCGTAGGCGTCGGCGATGCCGGTCCAGGGGGCCTTGCCGCTGTTGAGGTGCATGAAGTTGACGTCGAAAAAGAGCGGCCGCTTGGCGAAGCCGTGCTCGGTCACGCGGCCGGTCACCAGGTCCACGTCGTACTGGCCGCCCTCGACGAAGACCTGCAGCACTTCGGTGCTGGCGCGCCAGACGCCCTTGATGGGCACCGTGATGCCCAGGCGCTCGAGCACCAGCGGCTGCACCTCGGCGGTGGGACCGGGGCCGGGCGCCGCGA